>JAHFFQ010000047.1 GCA_023247875.1 Candidatus Omnitrophota bacterium
CTCAAGCCAAAGCAGAACTGTCCCCTAAAAAGGGACACTTTCGCTTTGTGTTCAGAACCGTCCCTAGGTAAGGAGTGGAGAAGTGAAACACTTAAAACAGGTTGACCCGGAGATTTACGCCCTTATCCAGAAGGAGATCAGGCGTCAGGAGGAGAACCTGGAGCTGATCGCCTCTGAAAATTTCGCATCCCTGGCGGTTTTAGAGGCGCAGGGCTCTGTGCTGACCAATAAATACGCCGAAGGTTATCCTGACAGGCGCTGGTATGGCGGCTGCGAAAATGTTGACACAGCCGAGAGCCTGGCGATCGAGAGGGCAAAAGCAATATTCGGAGCCGAGCATGCCAATGTCCAGGCGCATTCAGGTTCGCAGGCGAATATGGCGGTATATTTTGCGGCAATAAAGCCCGGGGATACGGTCCTGGCAATGGATTTAGCTAGCGGCGGGCATCTTACCCACGGCCATCCGCATAATTTTTCCGGGATGTTTTATAAAATTGTCGGCTACGGGGTGGACAGGAAGACAGAAACCCTGGATTATGACGCGATCATGGAGCTGGCTAAAATACATAAGCCGAAGATGATCTTAGCCGGGGCCTCGGCCTATCCCCGGATAATTGATTTCAAGAAGTTCCGCCGGATCGCAGATTCCGTCGGCGCCTATCTTTTCGTGGATATGGCGCATATCGCAGGCCTGGTAGCAGCAGGCATCCATCCGTCTCCTGTGCCTTACGCGGAGTTCATTACTTCTACAACGCATAAGACTTTGCGCGGCCCTCGAGGAGGATTTATACTTTGCAGGAAAGAGTTTGCCAAAAAGATCGACGCTTTGATATTTCCCGGGATACAGGGCGGGCCATTAATGCACGTTATTGCCGCAAAAGCCGTGGCATTCCGCGAGGCAATGACCCCGGGGTTCAAGCAATATCAGGCGCAGCTGGCTAAAAATGCCGTAGAGTTAGCCGGGGCTCTGGAGGAAAGAGGTTTTCGTATTGTTTCCGGAGGAACGGATACACATTTGATGCTTGTTGATTTGAATCCCAAGAATGTAACCGGAGCAGATGCCTCCAGGATACTGGGGGAGGTCAACATTACGGTGAATAAAAACCTTATTCCTTTTGATGAAAAGGGGCCGGCAGTAACCAGCGGTATTCGGCTGGGGACCGCGGCGGTAAGCACGCGCAAAATGAAAGAGGAACAGATGCGCAAAGTAGCCGAGTTGATCAACGCGGCATTAGAGGACCACGGTGACGCCAAAGAAATAGCCAGGATCAAAAAAGAGGTGATCGGTTTAACCGAGAAGTTCCCCTTGTACCCGGAGTTGTTAAAGTGAAAAATAAAAAGCATATAGATAAAAGGCCCAGCTGGGATGAATATTTTCTGGAGATGGCAGCCCTTGTTTCCAAAAGATCTACCTGCCTGCGCCGCAGCGTGGGCGCTGTTTTGGCAAGGGAGAAAAGGATCCTGGCCACCGGTTATAACGGCGCGCCAAGCGGATTAAAGCATTGTATTGAGGTCGGCTGCATGCGCCAGAAGCTGAAAATCCCCTCCGGAGAAAGGCATGAATTATGCCGCGCCCTGCACGCGGAGCAGAACGCCCTGATCCAGTCATCCCTGCACGGGATAAGCGTAAAAGGAGCCACCCTTTATGCCACCAACCAGCCCTGTGTTATCTGCGCCAAGATGCTCATCAACGCCGGGATAAAAGAGATCGTCATTGCCCAGGGCTACCCGGATAAAATGGCCATGGATTTTTTAAGGCAGGCAAAGATAAAAGTAAGGAAGATATGAGATGCCCGTTTTGCGCCCATAAAGAGGACAAAGTGGTTGACTCCCGGGCTACTGCCGAGGAATCAGCGGTCAGGCGCAGGAGGGAGTGCCTTAAGTGCGGCAAACGCTTTACTACCTATGAATATGTTGAAGAGGTATCTTTACTGGTAATTAAGAAGGACGGCCGCAGAGAGCCCTTTGACCGTAAGAAGATCTTAGCCGGGATAATCCGCGCCTGCGAAAAAAGGCCGGTGAGCGTGGAAAAGATGGAGGAGATCGTCACACAGGTCGAGCGGCTGATCCAGAAAAAGAGCGACCGGGAGGTTTCATCAAGCAGGATCGGTGAACTGGTGATGGAGAAGCTCAAAATCATTGATGATGTCGCTTATGTGCGCTTTGCTTCGGTGTACCGGCAGTTTAAGGATGTCGGGCAGTTCATGGTGGAGTTAAAGGATATTCTGGGAAAGGACAAGAAGAAGAAATAGAAGATCGCCACCTTGTATTAATTACCGGAAGGTGTATAATTAAATATAAGAATAAGAATTTAAGTGGTCTAGGGATAGGGAGATGTCTCTAGAGGTGATTTTTAGATGGTCGGGCCGCCATCTGATTTATAATCAGGTGTCGGTTTTTGTTTTTAGGGAGACTAATTAAATGAAAAGGATTCTTCTGTTTATCTTGCCCATATTAATCTTAGTCGCGCTTGGATTTACTGTTTCCGGTATTATGCAGGCCCGTTTCACGGAAGAAAAGCTTATGGATGACCTGAAAAGAAAAGCCAGGTCTGTGGATGAGGGTTTGGAGCTCTCCGCCAGGTATATCCTTATTAACAATGATTTAAAACAAGCCAACCGTTTGGTTGATAGCTTCCAGAAAAGAGAAAGGCTGCAGGGTTGCGTAATTTACGGCAAGGATGGCCAAATATTAGCTATTACGGAACGATTTGCTGATCTTAAGCAGAGAGAAAGGCCGTATCTCAAGGATATCCTGTCTTCAAAGAATCCGCGCGGGGCTTTGGAGAAATTCAAGGAATATTCCGTATACAGTTACATTTTGCCTGTTTTAAATGATGATGAGAGCGTATTAGGCATGGTAGAGGTGATTTATGACACTTCTTATATGTTTACTACCTTAACCGAATTATGGAGGAAAATAAGCGTTACTTCCATAACGCTTATTTTATTAATAGTATTGACTGCTTTATTGATCCAGAGGCAGATATTCATTATCCCCGTACGCAAGCTGACCAAATGGTTTACGCATTTTCAGAGAGGGGAAACCGATAAATTACGGCCGTTCGCGGAAAAAGGCGAATTTGGCAAACTTATCAGCGAAGTTGAGCAGGTTGCTTTAAGCATAAGGGTGGCTCGCCGCACCATGTCAGACCAGGCACATGACCGCCTGCAAAAAGAAGAACTCTGGACCGAAGCCAAGCTCAAAGATCTTATTCACGCGAAACTGGGAGACAATTCGTTATTTGTGGTTTCTAACAGGGAGCCTTTTATGCATGTTTTCGATGATGACCTGGGCAAGGCGATATGCATAAGGCCGGCAAGCGGAGTGGTTACCGCGATACATCCCATACTTTCTGCCTGCGGGGGGACCTGGATCGCCCATGGAAGCGGAAATTCCGATAGAAAATTCGTAAATTCTAAGGATAAGCTCGGCGTGCCCCCCGAAGATAACCGGTATATTCTTAAAAGAGTCTGGCTTAATAAAGAGGAGGAGCAGGGTTATTATTACGGTTTCTCTAATGAAGGGCTATGGCCTTTATGCCATAATACACATACGCGCCCGGTCTTTAGAGAATCTGACTGGCGCATGTATAAAGAGGTAAATCAAAAGTTTGCCGATAGCGTTTTGAGCGAATTGCCGGCCAGCAGCCCGTTTATTTTTGTGCAGGATTACCATTTTACTCTTTTGCCAAAAATGATAAAAGATAAACGCCCGGACGCAAAAGTAGCTTTATTCTGGCATATACCCTGGCCTACCCCCGAAGCTTTCATGATCTGCCCCTATCAGAATGAAATTCTGGAGGGAATGTTAGGATGCGATTTGATCGGTTTCCATGTCCAGAATCATTGTAATAATTTTCTTGATACCGCCAACCGCCTGCTTGAGTCACGCGTAGACACTGAAAAATTCAGTGTTGTGCGCTCGGGAAAAGAGACCTTTATAAGGGCTTTTCCCATAAGTATTAACGCGCACACAGGCGATGGTTCATTCAGGGTTGATCCGATAAGGCAGGTGGAAAAGCTGAAAAAAGAGTTTGGGCTTGAGAATGAGATTGTCGCTGTGGGCGTAGACAGGATCGATTATACTAAGGGCATAGTAGAAAGGATCCTGGCGATAGATAGGTTTTTGGATAAGTATCCTGAATATAAAAAGAAGTTTGTTTTTATCCAGTTGGCCGCTCCAAGCCGCACGCACATTAAGCGTTATCATGATCTGATCGGGGAAATTGATGAGTTAATCGAGAAAATCAACTGGAAACATAGAGAAGGAAATTGGAAGCCGATAATCTATCTCAAAAAGCATTTCTCCCAGGATGATATTCAGCCCTATTATAAACTTGGCGATATTTGTATTGTCAGTTCGCTGCATGACGGGATGAACCTGGTGGCTAAAGAGTATGTTGCCGAGAAGGATGATTTGTCCGGATCTCTGATCTTAAGCCAATTTACAGGGGCAGCGCGCGAACTCACCGATGCTATTTTGGTCAATCCGTATTCGACTGAGGATTTTGCTGACAGTATAAAGCTGGCAATCCAGATGCCTAAGGAAGATAAACAAAGGCGCATGGAAAATATGCGCAAAGTAGTAGCCGAAAATAATATTTACCGCTGGGCAGCGAACATTATCACCGAGCTGGTTGCTTTAAAAAAAATATAGTTTAGGAGGAATGGATGAATAAGGATCTACTCTTGATATTCCCCGGTTTATCCGGGATGTTCATGCCGTTGATTATTTTTCTGGTAGTTTTGTCTGTAGGGCTCATTGCCAGGAAGATAATTTTCAACCGTTTTTCACATTGGGCTAAAAAAACATCTACGCAACTGGATGATATTATCGTGCAGGCAGCCAAAGGCCCGTTTACGGTTTTATCTTTGATGCTGGCTTTGTATTTCGCGTTGCAATTTTCAAAGCTGCCGGAGAACATCATGCTTGTTATGAGCAAGAGCATTCTTATCCTGGGTATAATTTCCGTGGTGTTGGCATTAGCGAATTTGTTATCCGGGATAATAAAAATTTATGCCTCCAGGATTGATTCCGCTTTACCCGTTACCAGCCTCACTCAGAATATTGCCAGGATCTTTGTTTTCTCGGTCGGCGGGTTAATAATCCTTAATAGCCTGGGAATATCCATAACCCCGATATTGGCAACTTTAGGGGTGGGTGGCTTAGCGGTTGCCTTGGCGCTCCAGGATACCCTTTCAAATCTTTTTGCCGGTTTTCATATTACTGTCGCCAAACAGATAAGAGTAGGTGATTATATCAAACTGGAAACAGGAGAAGAGGGCTATGTGGTTGATATTAACTGGCGTTCGACAAAGATCAAGATGCTGCCCAATAATCTTGTCCTTATCCCTAACGATAAATTAAATAAAGCCATTGTTACCAACTATTATCTGCCGGATAAAGAAATGGCGGTTTTAGTCGATCTGGGGGTGCATTATAAAAGTGACCTGCAGAAAGTGGAGAAGGTTACTTGTGAAGTAGCAAAATCCGTTATGGCGGAGGTAAGCGGCGGGGTTGTTTATTTCGAACCGTTTATCCGCTATCATACTTTTGGCGATTCCTGCATAAAATTTACGGTTATTTTAAGGGCTAAGGAATTTGTTGATCAATATCTGATAAAACATGAGTTTATCAAGAGGCTGCATAAACGGTATATTCAGGAAGGGATCAATATCCCTTATCCAATAAGGGCGATAAACTACGAACAGGAGAAAACAGCCTAATATAAAATGCGTTATATTTTTCATGATTTGGAAAAAATAAAAAGAAGCTTAGAGGGAAAATATATATTTTTGTTTCTTGATTGCGACGGTACGTTGGCACCTATTGTTAATACGCCGGATAAGGTTATAATTTCTCCAGAGACAAAGAAGCTGCTTGGTTCACTGTCGCAGAAAAAGAATTGCAGGATAGCAATCATCAGCGGCAGGACCTTGGCTGATATAAAGAAGAGATTCGGCCTTAAGAATATTATTTATTCAGGCAATCATGGTTTTCAAATAGAGGGGCCCAAGATCAAGCATGAATTGGCGGTCCCCTTAGGTTATAAAAAAGCATTGCGGCGCATCAAAACCCGGCTTAAGGAAAAGCTTTCCGGGATAAAAGGTGTTTTTGTGGAGGATAAAAAGCTTTCTTTAGCTTTGCATTTCAGGCTTGCCGATAAGGGGCAGCTGCCTTTTATTAAAACCGTTTTCCATGAGAGCATTATTTTATATTTGTTAAAAAATAAAATTAAGGTCAGTCCCGGGAAGAAAATTCTCGAAGTAAGGCCGCCGTTACGCTGGGATAAAGGAAAGATTGTTTTATGGCTTCTTGGCAGGCAGATATTCGCCTTGAAGAAAGAGAACGTTTTACCCGTTTATATTGGCGATGATGTGACTGACGAGGACGCATTTAAGGCATTAAAAAATAAAGGGTTGACTGTATTTGTGGGAAAACCCGGTAATTCCAAAGCGGATTACTACTTAAAGAGTACGGAAGAGGTAATTAAATTCTTACGTTTGATAGACTTAAAGTCTAATTAATTATGCCAGAATTAATAAAAGAAAAAGAGCCGTTTAAGTTTTGTACGAGGTTGCATTTATCGGAACTTACCGGTTTACGAGCCACCACTTTAAGCCAGCTTTTGGCCCTTATCAAGGAAGTGCCCGGCTCATGCATTTATCACCACACACATAGATTCTTGCAGCAGCATCAGTATCTTTCTCCTGAGCCCCCGAATGACTTTGCCTTCTGGGTAACAGATATCCTCGGAGAAGATGAGCTTGGGGAAAGGCTGGTCAGTATTGATACTATGCAATATTCGGCTATCCGTGACCTGCGGGAGAAGATCGCTTCAACCATCGAAAATTATTTGAAGGATAACCCGTTGGCCAAATTGAAATTTGCCAGAGCCGAGGAAGAGTTTCATTTTATTAAGTCAGTAAGTTTTATCCTGCCGACAAACTATATTGTTTATGATCTAAAGGGATTCGCGGAGGTTTTAAGGAAAATTACCGTTGATGCTATTTATTTTCATATTTTTGAAGCGCGCCTTCGGCTGGAAAAGCCGACAAATGACTTTTCATACTGGATAGAAAACTCTTTAGGCGATAAAGAATTGGCGGACAAGATCTCCGGTTTAGATCCTTATACCCGCACTTTAGAGGATTTAAGAAATAAGATCATACAAATGGTCGAAAGAAGGACGGCTGGTTAAATGGCAAAAATAGAAGAGTATGTTCCCTTAGTAGGGCCGGCGGTTATTGACGACTTGAGATTGCTCGGCGAACGGTTAAAGGGCAAGGTCATCCAGCATATAAATTCTACTCCCGTGGGCGGCGGGGTTGCCGAGATATTAAACCGCATGGTTCCGCTGCTGCAGGAGTTAGGCGTAGACACGAAATGGGATGTTATAAAAGGCGGAGAGCAGTTTTTTGCGGTGACAAAAAAGTTTCATAACGCCTTGCACGGCAGGGCCGAAGAGATAACTCAGAGTGATTTTGAGATATTTATGCAAACAAGCCAGGATAATATCAAAAATGTTAACACCTATGGAGACATCGTTTTTGTCCACGATCCGCAGCCAATAGCCATGGTAAAAAAGAAAGCCGCCAATAAATGGCTTTGGCGCTGCCATATCGATGTATCCAGCCCCAATGAAAAAGTCTGGGGATTTCTTATGGACTTCATTTGCCAATACGATTCAGCGGTATTTTCTGCCCCATCTTTTTCAAGGAAGCTGCCCATCAGGCAATTTTTGATCTCCCCGTCCATAGACCCCTTAAGCGATAAAAACAAAGAGCTGCCGCAGGAAACGATCGATTCCGTATTAAAGAAATACGATATCAGGCAAGATAAGCCGATTATTACGCAGATATCGCGTTTTGACCGTTTGAAAGACCCGGTAGGAGTAATCGAAGCATATTTGCAGGTAAAGAAATATATTGATTGTCAATTGGTGTTGGCTGGCGGCACCGCTGAGGATGACCCGGAAGGCTTTAAGGTTTTAGGGGAAGTCAAAGAAAAAGCTAAGAGAGACCCCGATATTCACATTTTGTTATTATCTCAAAATGATATAGAGATTAATGCGCTGCAAAGGGCATCGGATATAGTTGTTCAGAAGTCCCTTAAGGAAGGATTCGGCTTAACGGTTGCCGAGGCCTTGTGGAAAGCAAAGCCCGTGGTAGCTTCAAATGTCGGAGGCATTCCTTTGCAGATAAAACATAAATATTCGGGGCTATTGTGCCATTCCGTGGAAGGAGCGAGTTTCGCCATCAAGCAACTTTTAAGCAGCCCCGCATACGCCAAAAAGCTGGGAGAGAACGGGCGGGAGCATATAAAAAATAATTTTCTGATTACCCGCCATTTAAGGGATTATATGTTATTATTCCTTTCGCTGTATCATCCGGAAGATGTTGTCCATCTGTGCTAGCTTATTATTAAGATTGGCTTGCCATTTACCTTCCCCGCTGTTATAACCGCCCCTCTTAGGGCAAATTACGCGAGGAAATACCTCTCCAAAAGCATTAATATTCTTGATATATTGAGGCATTTCACCTATAATAAATTATTAAATTCAGAATGGTCCGCTTCGGCCCATATGAAGGGGCCCGGATATAAAGATCAAACGGAGAGCTAGATATGATCGAGATGGAATTGAATAAGATCGTCATTGACGAGAAGAGGCATGACCAGCTGATCGCCCTAAAGGAAAAGGGAGGCACAAGGGTCCTGCCGATCATAATCGGTTTGAGCGAGGCCTCGGCCATAAAATTAAAGATCAGCGGTTTCAATCCTCCGCGGCCGATGACCCACGACCTGATCTATGCGATACTCAATGACCTTCAGGCAACCATTGATAAGGTGATCATCGATAAGTTGGAGGAGAGTACCTTTCACGCCAAGATCGTCATTAGAACATCCAGCGGCGAATTGAAGAGCATTGATGCCAGGCCTTCCGACAGTATTGCCTTAGCCGTGAGATCTCACGCCCCCATATTCGTGGAGGATGAGATCATCAATAAATCAGAGATGTTTAAGCAAGACAAATAAGCTGTGCCGTTGAAATTCTCCGCAAAAGAAAAAGAGATCTTAAGGCCGGTTAATGACTTTGCCAGGTCAAGAAAGGTGAAATTATACCTGGTGGGCGGAGCCTTGCGCGACCTGCTCCTGAAACGCAGGAA
>JAHFFQ010000048.1 GCA_023247875.1 Candidatus Omnitrophota bacterium
TTCTTAAAGACAGGCGCAGGCCTCATCGCTCCAAGTTTAAGCGAGGCATCCTTGATGAATGAAGATGAAGGCTTTTTTTCAATACGCTCTCCTATATCCCTGCCGATAGTGGCATTTAAAACCGGTTTATGGCTTTGGCTGGTTTCACCGGTGAACTCCTTCGGGTCAAGGCCCAGGTAATTGCAATAGATCTTGATGAAACTTTTAAGATATACCGGGCTTAAGTCCGAAATACTATCCCCCTCGATCGCCCGCAACACATTAAAATGGATCTTGGTCTTCTTCTGGATATCCTCTAAGGAAAGGCCCCTCTCCTGGCGGATCTTCTTCAGCCGGGCTCCCGCTGATTCAATGTTCATAGTTTCTCCACTTCTTTACCTCCGGTCAGATCCCTGAGCCAGGCCTCCCGGTCAACCAGGATCCTGCGCGGCTTGCTTCCTTCAAATGGCCCGACTAACCCCTCCATCTCCATCGTATCGATGATGCGCGCCGCACGGGTGTAACCCAGGCGCATGCGCCTCTGCAATATGGATACCGAAGCCTGATTGCTCTCCATGATCACACGTACTGCCTCATCGTAAGCCTCATCCTTTTCTCCATTGGAGAGGCTGTTCTTCTGCTGCTCTTTAAGAATATCATCGTCATAAACAGGTTCACCTTGGGCTTTAATGAATTCCACCACTCTCTCTATCTCGGCATCCTTGACCAGGGCTCCCTGGATACGGATCAGATCCTCCTTGCCCGGCTGCAGGAATAACATATCCCCTTTACCTAATAAAGTTTCCGCTCCGTTCATATCCAGCACCGTGCGCGAATCAACTTTGGAGGCGACCTTAAAAGATACGCGCGCCGGAAGATTAGCCTTGATCACCCCGGTAATTACATCCACGCTGGGCCGCTGGGTAGCTAAAATTAAATGTATGCCCACAGCGCGCGAGAGCTGCGCCAGGCGGGTGATCGCGTTCTCGATCTGGTCGCGGGCCACGCTCATCAGATCCGCGAATTCATCCACGATAACTATGATGTACGGGAGCTTCTCCTGTTTTTCATTATAGGCCTCGATGTTCCTGGCGCCCTCTTTAGCTAAAAGCTGGTAACGCTCCTCCATCTGCCCCACCACCCAGTTAAGCGCCACCGCCGCCTTCTTGGCATCGGTGACTACCGGGCATAAAAGATGCGGCAGGCCGTTAAAGGGCATAAGCTCGACCATCTTCGGGTCGATCATCAGGAATTTCAGGTCATTGGGAGACTCCCTGAAAAGTAAAGAAAGAATACAGGTATTCACGCATACGGTTTTCCCC
This sequence comes from Candidatus Omnitrophota bacterium, assembly GCA_023247875.1. Classification (GTDB taxonomy): domain Bacteria; phylum Omnitrophota; class Gorgyraeia; order Gygaellales; family Profunditerraquicolaceae; genus UBA6249. Next base: position 1,302 of record JAHFFQ010000048.1, read on the forward strand.
GAGCCGGTGGTGCCGGCAATCAAAAGATGCGGCATATCATCCAGGTCTCCGAATACGGATCTGCCGGTGATATCCTTGCCCAGGGCCAAAGTCAAAGGTGATTTTTGTTTATGATACTCGGCAGAGGTAAGCAAATCTTTGATACAGACCAGGCTGCTATGGAGGTTGGGCACCTCCACCCCTACCCTTCCCTTGCCGGGAATAGGAGCGATAATTCTCACTGATTGGGCCTTGATCGCCAGGGCAATATCATCGCTTAATGCCTCTATGCGGTTGATCTTGACTCCCGGGGCCGGCTCAAGTTCATAACGGGTGATCACCGGGCCGCGGATAATATCGGTGACCTTGGCTTCTATCCCGAAATCCTCCAATGTATCTTCCAATATCCGGGCGCTGGCTTCAAGATCCTCCTTCATTTGCCTGGTATCCGGCTCAGGCGGCTGGTCCAATAGGTCAACGGAAGGCAGATGATAATCCCCGATCTTCAACTCCTGGGGTTTAACCTTGACCTGCTCTGACTGCGGCTTGTTTTTAATCTGGATCTTGGGCCGCGACTGGCTGGCCTCGGGCATAAATATTTTTGGCTTCGACGCAGACAATTGATCATCTTTCTTTGCGGCAATGCTATCCTTGTTTGCCGCCGGCTGTTTAATCCGCACCTGAGTAGCCTTGCCCCTGTTGGAAAAATTAAATAACCCGGAAAAAATTGATCTTGACCTCTCGAATGTCTTCAGGAAGAGGGATGAAATAAGTATCTCGGTAACCAGGGCAAGTGAGAGGATAATAAAGGTGATGAAAATAATGAAGCCGCCTAAGCGGCTGAAATACGTGGTTATGAAATTAGAGGTAAGCGCCCCCAAGAAACCTGCGGTGTGGAACCTAAGCGGGTCATTGTTTAAATTGAACATCCCGATAAGCGAGCTTATGGAAACCAGCAGCACGAACATCCCCAGGAGGCGCGGAATGCTCAAGTACGGCTTATCCTGACGGAAATATTTTATCCCCAGCATAATAACCAGCGCCGGAATGCCAAAACTGGATATGCCGCCGAAGAGAAAAACGATGACATTGGCCAGATGCGCGCCAAAAATACCTAACAGATTTTTTGGGGGAAAATTGGGATGCGAGGTATAAAACACAAGGTCAAGGCGGTCAAAACGGAGGAGGCTGGCTAACACCATCAGCCCTGCCGCTACTAAAATAACGCCTTTGACCTCATTTAATCTTCTTTCTCTCACTTCTACTAAGAACTTTGTTCTGCCTGCTTCTTGCTTAAATTGATCCTGCCCAGCTCATCTACGCCGATGACCTTGACTTTAAACTCGTCACCGACCTTAACCACATCATCAACCTTCTTTACAAATGTCGCGGACAACTCGGAAACATGCACCAGGCCTTCTTTGCGCGGAGCGATCTCAACGAACACGCCAAAGGGCATGATCCGTTTTACCTTGCCCGAGTAGATCCGGCCCACCTCAACATCCTCGGCGATCGCCTTGATCATCTTGATCGCCGCCTCTGACTTGGCGGCGTCGGTAGAGCCGACTAAAACCGTTCCGTCATCATTGATATCAATACTGGCGCCGGTAGCGGCAATGATCGCCTTGATATTCTTGCCTCCCGGGCCGATCAGTTCGCCGATCTTCTCGGTATTGATCTTGATCACATCTATGCGCGGGGCAAAACTGGAAAGCTCCTGGCGCGGGGCGCTTAAAGCAGAACTTATCTTATCTAAAATAAACAGCCTTGCTTCTTTGGACTGCTCAAGGCACTCTTTTAATAGCTCCAGGGATATACCGTTGATCTTTAAATCCAGTTGCACGGCAGTAACCCCGCTGCGCGTGCCGGCAACCTTAAAATCCATATCCCCGAAATGATCCTCTAATCCGGCTATATCGGTTAAGATAACCTCTTTCTTCCCCTCTTTAACCAGGCCTAAAGCAACACCGCCAACAGCTTCCTTGATCGGCACCCCGGCATCCATTAATGATAAGGCCGCAGCGCATACCGAAGCCATGCTGCTGGAGCCGTTAGATTCCAATATCTCGGAAACCACTCTTACGGTGTAAGGAAATTTTTCTTTTGAGGGCATTACCGCAAGCAGGGCCTTCTCCGCCAGGGCTCCGTGGCCGATCTCACGCCTGCCCGGGCCGCGCACAGGCTTTGTCTCGCCTACGCTAAAGGAAGGAAAATTATAATGCAGCATAAATGATTTCTTTCTCTCCCCCTCTAATGCCTCGACCAACTGTTCGTCTTCCCCCGTACCTAAAGTAGTGATCGCTAAACTCTGGGTCTGGCCGCGGGTAAAAAGGCCTGAGCCATGGGTACGCGGAAGTACGGAAACCTCGCAACTGATAGGACGGATCTCCTTAAAAGAACGGCCGTCTATGCGTATATTCTCTTCGGCAACCATTCTGCGCACCTGTTTCTTCTCTACCTCATGGAGCCCTGCCTGAATATCAGCCGCCAGAAATCCTTCTCCGGTCAACTGCGCCTCCAGCTCTTTAGTCAACAAATCTATCTCCTCTTCACGCTCCTCTTTTTTACTCAACTTATATACCTTATTTAATTTTTCCCGGGAGAGTGATCCTATCTTCTGCATTAAAGCCGGATCAACCAGTTTAAGTTCAACCTGCGCCTTGGGCTGGCCGTAAAGCCGGCAGAATTCCTCCTGCACACTGAGAATCGGCTTTAGGCTATCCATGCCGAATTTTACCGCCTCAAAGTATATCTCTTCAGAGACCTCATTGGCCTTTGACTCAAGCATCAGTACGCCGCTGGCATTTCCGGTCACCACTACTTCCAGATCCGAACTTTCCATCTCGGCGTAAGTAGGATTCAAAACAAATTCATTATTTATCCTGGCTACCCTGCAGGCAGCCAGCGGCCCGTTAAAAGGAATATTTGAAATAGACAAAGCAACACTTGCTCCTGAGAGCGCCAGGATATCCGGGTCATTCTCCCCGTCGCTTGAGAGTACGATTGCCATTACCTGGACCTCATTAAATAAACCTTCGGGGAATAAAGGACGGATGGGGCGATCAATAAGGCGGCTTGTTAATATCTCGCTTTCCGATGGCCGGCCCTCCCGCTTAAAGAAACCTCCGGGGATCCTGCCTGCGGCGTAAGTTTTCTCCTGGTATTCTACGGTCAGAGGGAAAAAATCCTGGCCTTCCCTTATCTCGCGGGACATGCAGGCGGTAACCAAAACCACTGTTCCGCCGTAAGTAACCGTAACCGAACCGTTGGCCTGCTTGGCTATTCTGCCGGTTTCCAGGATAAGGTCATTATTGCCGAATTTAATTTTCAAGCTTTTATTTTGCATTCTATAACTCTCTCTCTTTTTTTATGGATAAAACCTAAAAGGGATTTATTTTCTCAAGCTAAGCTTTCCCAGGAGCTCTTCATACTTCTTCATATCCTTATCCTTGAGATATTTGAGGAGTCTGCGGCGCCTTCCTACCATCAAAAGCAGCCCGCGGCGGGAATGGAAATCCTTTTTATGTGATTTGAAGTGCTCCCCTAAGCTATTGATCCTCTCGGTCAGAATCGCTATCTGGACCTCGGCGGATCCGGTGTCCCGGGAATGCACCTTGAAATCGTCAATTAATTTTGCCTTCTTCTCTTTTACCAAAACCAATTTCTCCTCCTTTTCGTAAGATTATAAGATTATACGATAATTATTCCGGCAAGTCAATTATCTTTTTTTACTTCCTGCTCAAAAGCTCGATTATCTTATCGAGCTTACGGACTACCAGGACGCTAAAAACCACGAACCATACAGTCAAAGCTAATGAGATCAACCCGCCGATGAAACTTAAACCATAGCCCATATTTCCTCCCATTAAGTATCTTTCTTCTAATTATCTTAACACAAGAAAACAATTATGCAACCTTAAATCTCAGCGGCTGCCGAGTCTTGTCTTTCGCAGCACCGCTTGCTCGCCCCAGCGTGGCGAGCTACGCTTCGGTAAAATTCTCGCTCTGCCTGCTTCGCGTATAGGGAGGCAACCATGCAGCAAACCGCAGCACACGGCGAAAAATTTCGCACGCGTACAATATCCCGAGAGCGAAATATCAATGTTATGAAATGTCGTCGGGCTGCAGCGAGAGCTTTCTGCGGCCGGATTTCTTGACTGAATGCCGGCGTTTCTGCTCAAGTATCCTTAGCTTGAGGCCTTTTGGCTTTTTACGGTTACGGCGCATGACCTTTGCTTTAAGCGACTGCTTTCTCAAGACATTCTGCCGGATACTATTTTCAATTTTGCTTAAAAGGATATGCCTGGCCAGGTTGCGGTTAAGCAGCTGTGAGCGCTGGCGCTGGCATTTTACCTCAAGGCCGGTCGGCAGATGCTTAAGATACACGCAGGTAGAGGTCTTATTAACATTCTGGCCTCCGGGGCCGCTTGAGCGGATGAAGTTTTCTATAATATCCTCCTCACGCACCCCTAAAGCCGCCATCTTTTTTTCCATGGCCGTTTTCTCCTGTTCAATAGCTGCCATAGAAACTTACCCCTCCCTGCCTGCCAAAGAGGCAGGCATCTGTGACTCTATCTTTTTAATCATCTCCCCCAACTCCTTGACCAGCGGCATAGGGAGCATTTTCAGGAGTTGGACCTCCTGTTTAAGCATGCGCAGCTGGCCAACCAATCTTCGCAGGGTAGCCAGTTTTCTCTTCTCCTGCGCCTCCTGCGGCTCCAGCTCCTGCCTCTGCCGGATGATCACGCCCAAGTTCTTCTTTAACTCCTGGCTGTCCCTGCCCTTTTCAAATATCTCTTTTTTCAGGTTATTATAATCATCCTCATCCAGCACTTTTTTGTTTTTCGCCTGGCGCAGGATATCAACAACCTCATAACCGGGAATTTGCGCAGCTGACGCTGATTCGGCGTAATCCGCCTTTAAATACTGCGGCTCCTCCTTCTCCAGGAAATAATATGACTTGAGCAGCTTCATCGCCGTAGCTTTGCGTATGCCTATCTCGCGGCTGACATAAATATCGAAATTTACATATCCCCACTCCTTATATGCTTTGTCTTTCCATGCCGAATAAAGCGACCTGCCCAGCTCTATCCATGAGCTCTTAAAATTCTTGGCACTCTCCAGTATATGATAGCGCAAAGAGCCACTGTCCAGGCCTTCCATCTTTTCTTCGATGCTTTTTAAAGATTTTGTTTTTACCTGCTCCATTTTCTTATCCCTATTTTCCGAATATATCCTTTAACTCTTTCCCAAAATCCTTATACTTATCAATTATATCGGCTACCTTGCCCACCAGCTCCTCCGGCGACTGGCTGCTAAGATTCCCCACCGCCGCCTTTAAGATTATTTTCTTTAACTTATCCGGGCTTAAAGCCGGATTATCAAGCTTGGTATCTATATCAAACTTCAGGCGCAAATTGCCGTTCTTATCGGTGAACAGATCCAGGGTGTTTTTCATCAGGTCCGGGGGAGCAAGCTCGCTTTCGCTTTCCGCGTAAACAATGCCGGAAAGGTCAAAATCCGTGGCTATCCGCAAGTCGTTATGCTTGGCCTTAAAGGTTGAAACTAGGTTAAGCTTGGCTGATGAAAGCTTTTTATTCGAGATAAAGTTTCCGTAATAAGGGGAAAATTTGGTTATATCCATATCCTTGACCTCTAATTCAGCATCCATATTTTTGGCCGGAAGGTCAAGCCAGCCGGAAAAAATTATATTGCCAAAGGGCTTAAGGCTGGAATTAGAAAGCCGGGCACTAATCTTGAAATGCGCCGCAAGCGAGGTAAGCGGCATCATGACTTTAGAAACGCTTATATTCAGCTTATCTACCATGAGCTGATAACCTGGCTCGCTTATCTTTCTATCCGTGAAAATTATCTTCCCATCCCTCACCTTAAGGCTGGTCAGATAAATTGCCGGGGGCTTGCCTTTTTGCTCTAAAACCGGCAGGTTTAATTTGCCGTTAACGTCTTGTTCGAGACTAATGACCGGCTCAACTACGGTCAAACCGTGGATGACCACCTTGCCGAAGAATAAGCTGATCAGGTTAGGGGAAAAGGAGACCCTTTTTATACTGGCGAGATTGCCGATCTCTAACTTTTCCAGGGTAATGGTAAAAGGCAGGCCCAAACTTATTTTGCCAACACTGGCTTTAACTTTTAAATTCTGCCGGATCTGATCCTCAATGATCTTGGGCGCATACATCCCGACTAATATCCCGGCGGTCACAAAGAACACCAGGAATACCGCTAAGACCAAGAATAAAACTTTAAATTTTTTCTGCATCTATCCCCCCTGCTTCTCCAAGATTAAGTTCAAAAAACTCCGGGTTATCCGGCAGGCTTAGATAAAAATCGGCAGTCTTGTCAAGCTCTGCCTTAACTGCCCCGGCTTTAAAATCCAGCACATGCCCGCCCTTCTGCCTGTCTTCGCTGATAAAATGCATATGATAACCGGCTACGCCGAGCTTCTCCATATACTGCGGAGAGCGCCAGCCGACCATCGTCCCCCTTATATCGTAAAATTCAAAGACCTTCTGCTCCTTGAGCGCCTGGTCAAGCTTCGGATAAGGCTGGGATTGCTTAGGCACGCTTCTTATTTTCATATATTTAAACAACCCGCTTATCTTCACGGCATAAAAAATATTCTTTGACGGCAATAGCTTATCCAGATACCGCGTTAATTCCGCGTAGCTTAGCTCTTGATCAACGGAAAATGTTTTATCCGCGTTAAAAAAAGTTACTTGAGCGAAAGGTATGCCCGAGGCCTGGCTAACCGGATTAACCCGTCCGTCAACTTTAACCTGGTAAAATACCCCATCCAAAGCCAGCAGCTCCCCGTCTAAACCCTGAAATGTACCGATGCCGAAATCGCCATGCCTCCTAAGGCGGCAAAGGCATTCCTGGCCGTCGTAATCTCCGGCAGAAAGCGCCTGAATGGTAGATACCTGGTAAAGAACATCTCTTCTCTGAACATGACAGCAGCCAAAGAGCGTAAGGAGAGAAAGAATTAAAAAAGGATAGAATTTATTTTTCAGCATAATTTAAAGCAGGGCGGTTTCGATCCTTGAGCGCACTGTATCCCTAAGCAGGGCAAAATCACCGGGGCCATATCCATCTGTTTCAACCGCCGGGAGCACGATAAGTTTTGCCGTTACCTTGGAGCTAAAGATCCAGCTGCCTTTAGGTATGGTATCCCGCGTGCCCCTTAAACAAATAGGCAGGATCGGCTTTTTTTCTTTAATCGCCAGTTTAAAAGCCCCGTTTTGAAAATCATTCATCCGGTCAGTGGTGGAGCGGGTGCCCTCCGGGAAGAATAATACGGACATATCTTTCTGCAGCCATGAACTGGCCTGGTGATAGATCTCTTTTATGCTGGCGAAGTCACCACGGGTAAGCCTGATGTGCTTGATCAAGCTCAGACACCAGCCGATAAATGGGATCTTAAACAAACTCGCCTTAGCCACCCATTTAAACTGCATCTTGGTCTGATAAAGTACGGCGATATCCGCCAGGCTCTGATGATTGGCGATGATCACGTAGGTCCTTTTATGGTCTATGTTCTCCAGGCCGCTTACCTTCAGGCCCCAATAGGGATTGAGGGTAATTACGGCGTCCGACCACCAGAAGCACTGCGCGTGGGTGACCTTCTTTTTCTTGTCAAAAGGGAAAAGCAGGATGTTTAAGGCAAAAACTACGAGGAAAAGCAGGATGGTCAACAGAATACTGCCTGTCCATATACCTATGGAAATAATTATCTTCAT
>JAHFFQ010000049.1 GCA_023247875.1 Candidatus Omnitrophota bacterium
CGGTAATATGGCTTATGCCGTTTATCTTACCGGGGAAACACTTTAGCAAGGAAAGGATCGGTTTAACATAAATACGCGTGGGCTTAAGCAATTCCGCGCTCATTCTTTTCATTTCCGTTACGCTTAAAACTTTTCTTACCAGGGAATAACCATTGGAATGCAGGCCGCTGGACTCAATGCCGATAATTGCATCTCCTGGCTTTATCTTTGAGCCGTCAATTATATCCCTTCTCTCCACGACCCCCACGCAAAAGCCGGCAATATCATACTCCCCTTCTTTATACATTCCCGGCATCTGGGCAGTTTCTCCGCCGATCAATGAGCACCCTGCCTGGATGCATCCGTCATTTATACCTTTTACCACATCTACTAAAATTTCCTCTTTAACCTTGGTAAAGGCAATATAATCCAAAAAGAATAATGATTCGGCTCCTGTGCAGAGGATATCATTAACATTCATTGCCACAGCATCAATACCCACTGTATCATGTTTATTCGCTAGGGCAGCGATCTTGAGTTTCGTACCTACCCCGTCGCTTGATGAGACCAGCACCGGCTCCTTATACTTATTTTTATCCAGCTTAAAGAAACTGCCGAACCCGCCGATATCCTTTAATACCTCCGGACGAAATGACTTCCTTACTATCGGCTTGAGTTTGGACTTAAACGCGCTTGCCCCGGCAATATCCACCCCGGATTTCTTATAAGTTATTTTTTCCATTAATTATCTCTCCTTGCCCGCAGCAGCGCATCTCTAACGAGAATTTGCTGTGCCGTTTCTCTGCCCTTACCGGATATTTTCCCGTCCAGCAGGAGGCGCAATAACTATCCTTCGGATGCTTAAGGCAGCTTAACATCCCATCCAGGCTTAAATAACCTAAACTGTCCACCTCAAGATATTTGCTGATCTTCTCCAAATTCTCGTATTTATTGGCGATCAGCTCGCTGGAAAGGTGGAAATCTATCCCGTAAAAACAGGGGAAGCGGTGCGCCGGACAGGAGATCCTTAAGTGTACCTCTTTTACCCCGGCCTTGCGCAGGTTGCGCACGCGGATCTTGGAGGTTGTGCCGCGCACAATGGAATCATCAACGATAATAATGCGTTTGCCTTTTAAGATATCCTTTAAAATATTGAACTTTACGCGCACACCCATATCGCGGGCGTCCTGCGCCGGCTGGATAAATGTCCTGCCGACATAATGGTTGCGGATGATCCCCATCTCAAGCGGAATGCCTGATTCCTGCGAATAACCTAGTGCCGCCGAGAACCCTGAATCCGGAACCGGCACCACAAAATCCGCCTCAACCGGGTGCTCTTTGGCTAACTTCGCGCCCAATCTCCTGCGCACTGAATGCACGGTCTCCCCGAATACATAGGAATCCGGCCGGGAAAAATAAACATGCTCAAAGGTGCAGAATGCGCTCTTGGCAGCATGTAACTCTTTAGGCTTATAGGACTGAACTGTCCCCTCCTGATTTATAAGTACGATCTCACCCGGCTCGATCTCGCGCACGAACTTGGCGCCGATCAGGTCAAAAGCGCAGGTCTCCGAGGCCAAACACCAGGAAGCCCCTAATTTTCCCAGGGAAAGCGGACGGAAACCATGCGGATCCCTTACGCCGATCAAATATTCATGATTCATCATCACCAGTGAATAAGCGCCTTTGATTCTCTTCAAGGCATAAACTAACCTGTCCTGTAAAACGCTTTTTCTGCTCTTGGCCATTAAATGAATGACCAGCTCTGAATCCGTAGTAGTCTGAAAAATGGAGCCTGACTGTTCAAGTTTCTTACGCAGTTCAAAAGAATTTACCAGGTTGCCGTTATGGGCAATACAGATAGAACCCCTGGCATAATCAATTAAAAGCGGTTGGGAGTTTTTCAGGACGCTTGAGCCGGTGGTAGAATAGCGCACATGTCCCACAGCCATTTTTCCTTTTAAACGGCTCAAGACCTGCTCGCTGAATACATCGCTGACCAGGCCCATATCTTTATGGATGGTAAGCGTTCCCTGGTTATTGGCCACGATACCGCAGGCCTCTTGTCCCCGGTGCTGCTGGGCAAAAAGCCCCAGGTACGTCAGCCAAACTGCTTGAGCGGAATTGGTTATCCCGAATAAACCGCAATACTCCTTAGGATGGTCATCACAGATTATCTCGGACATATTTCACTCCATTCTTGAAAATTTGTAAACCATCGCCTTCTTTTTTTGATTTTAAATCCCAATTGCGCGGATGCTGCGAGCTGAATAAGTGCCTCTCCGGGTGCGGCATCAGTCCCAATATCCTGCCTGTCTTGTCGCAAATTCCGGCGATATTGCCGCTTGAGCCGTTGGGGTTATCCGGGTATCCGGATAGTTTACCGCGGCTGTCGCAATATTCAAAAACCACCTGGCCGTTATCTTTTAACCTCTTTAACACCTTCTTATCCTGCGCCAGGAATTTTCCCTCGCCGTGGGCTACCGGCAGATAAATTATATTTTTCAGCCCCCTGGTCCAGGCGCACCTGCCGGAGGGCTTCAAATACACCCAGCGATCCTCGAATTTTCCGGAGTCATTGATGATCAAGCTGGTAGTTTGATCAAAATCAGCGTCACCAGGTAAGAGCCCGCTTTTAACCAGGATCTGAAAACCATTGCAGATGCCGATGATCAGCTTGCCGTCGCGGATAAATTCCCGCAGGGGCTCGGCGAGTTTAAACCTTAGCTCATTGGCAAAGACCTTGCCTGAAGCGATATCATCCCCATAACTAAATCCTCCGGCTAGAGCCAATATCTGAAAATCATTAAGCGACCTTGCTCCACCGGCTAAGCTGTTAATATGCACCAGTTCGGGTGCGGCACCCGCAAGCTTAAACGCAGCACTTGTTTCCTTGTCGCAGTTTGTCCCCGCGCTTCTTAAAACGCAAACTTTAGGCCTTAGCATAGAATTTCTTGATCGCTGTTGCCGCATCCTGCGGTTTGTCCACTATGATAAATAGGTCCAGATCATTTTTGCTGATATTGCCGTGCTTATAAACTGTTTCTTTGAGCCAGCTGACCAGCCCCTTCCAGTATTCGCTGCCAAACAAAATAATCGGGAATCTGGCGATCCGCTCTGTCTGGATCAAGTTGATCGCCTCAAAGAACTCATCCAGGGTGCCGTAGCCGCCGGGCAGGATGACGAATGCCTTGGCGTATTTGACGAACATCACCTTGCGCACGAAGAAATAACGGAAATCAAGAAGCGTATCAATATATTTGTTGGGTTTCTGCTCGCAGGGTATATGGATATTCAGGCCGATGGAATGCCCTCCTGCCCTTTTAGCGCCCTTGTTCGCCGCCTCCATAAGGCCTGAGCCGCTGCCGGTAATTACCGCGAAGCCGGCTTTGGCAACATGATAGGCCACCTCTTCCCCTAACTTATAATGTTTGGAATCCGGACTGGTGCGCGCCGAGCCAAAAATGGAAACCGCCTTGCCCATCCTGGAAAGGACCTCAAAGCCATCCACGAACTCCGACATGATGCGGAATATCCTCCAGGTATCCTCCTGGGTAAAATCATCCCTGGCAAACACATCCCTTTTGGCGCATGATTTCTTTTTTACCATTTTAGCGGCTCCCTCCAGGCTGCTTTTAATTTTCGGCTATCCGCGTCCACGCAAAGCTTTCCATCCAGGCCGTAGATTTTAAAATCATTCCCGCTGCTTAAACATCCTGCCAGGCCAAAGGAGAGGCCTTTTAAAGTATTCTCAAATTCTTTTTGCTTCTTCTTCTCTACCTCCACCACAAAACGAGAGTTGGATTCCGAAAAGAGCAGAAAATCATCGCGCCTGTCAGCTGATTGATAAGGGGCCTCCGCCAAAAATATCTCCGCTCCCAGGCCGCCGCTAAAAACCATCTCTGCCAAAGCCACCCCCAGGCCGCCGTCAGAGCAATCATGCATTGCCTTAACCAAGCCTTTGTCTGTGGCCCTGCTTAAAGCAGCAAATATTTTTTTGGCCTCCCGGTGATAAACTTTGGGCGCCTGATTTCCCACTGCCCCGTATAGATCATAATAATGCGAGCCGCCTAATTCATCACGCGTATTTCCCACTACATAGAGCAGGTCGCCTGCTTCTTTGGCGTACATGGAAACGCTTTTATTCACATCCTCCATCACGCTGATCGCCGAGATAAGCAGAGTTCCCGGAATGGCGGTAGATTTCCCGTGCACGCTGAACTCATTGTATAAACTGTCCTTGCCGGAGATAAAAGGCACGCCGAATGCTTTGGCAGTATCATAGCAGCCGTAAGCAGCGCGCACCAGGCCGCCTAAGCGGTCAGGCTTATCCGGGTTACCCCAGCAGAAATTATCCAGTATCGCCATCTCTTTTAATGAACCACCCACGCTAATGACCTGGCGTAAGGCTTCATCAATACAAGAAGCAGCCATCCAGTAAGGGTCAATAAAACCAAAACGGAAATTTATGCCGTTAGAAATAATAATCCCTTTATTAGAATCAAATAAAGGCCGGGTTACGCTGGCATCGGATGGCCCGTCGTTCTGTAAGCCGGATAAAGGCTTGATCACTGAACCGCCCTGCACTTCATGGTCATATTGCCGGATCACCCACTCCTTGGAACAGATATCGTAATGCGCAAGCAGCTTCAACAAATCGCCGGTGAGGTTTTTCTTATGCGGGATTTTCGGCTCCCTGTGTTTTGCCTGAATATAAACCGCTTTTTTGGCGATCTGCGGTATGCCTTCATGCAAAAAGCGCATATCCAGGTCACAAACTAATTGATCTTCATAGTAAAGTTCTAATCGCTTAGTCCCGGTGAACTCGCCGATCACCGTGGCCTGGACATTTTCATCGCTAAAAACCTTGATCAGTTTATCAATATCTTCCGGAGGGACGGATAAAACCATTCTCTCCTGCGACTCGGATATCCATATCTCCATATACGAGAGGCCGGAGTATTTTAAGGGGACTTTATCCAGATAAACCTTAGCGCCCAATTCCGCACCCATCTCCCCTACTGCGCTGGATAATCCTCCCGCGCCGCAATCGGTAATCGCGCTGTAAAGGTTGGCGTCGCGCGCCTGTAAAATCGTATCCAGCATTTTTTTCTCCTGGATGGGATTGCCGATCTGCACCGCGCCGCTGGAAATAGTTTCGGACTCATGGGTCAGCTCACCGGATGAAAATGTCGCCCCGTGGATCCCGTCGCGGCCGGTTGCCCCGCCCACCACAACAACCAGGTCGCCGGTATTGGTTTTTTTGAAGGATTTATCCTTGGGCATGATCCCCACTGTGCCGCAATACACAAGCGGGTTACCCGCGAAATGTTCGTGGAAAAGAATAGCGCCGTTAACCGTAGGAATTCCCATCTTGTTGCCGTAATCACGCACACCGCTGACCACCCCTTTCATCACCCGCTTGGGATGTAAAGAGCCTGCAGGGACCTTGTTAAAAGCCATATCCGGAGGCGCGAAACAAAACACGTCGCTGTTTAAGATCGGCTTTGCGCCTAATCCCGTGCCCATGGGATCGCGGATCACCCCGCCTATACCGGTGTTGGCTCCGCCGAAGGGCTCAAGGGCTGAAGGATGATTATGCGTCTCAACCTTAAAACAAATATTATTCTTCTCATCAAACTTGATCACCCCGGCGTTATCCTTGAACACTGAAACACACCAGGGTTTATTCAATTCCTTAGTCACCTTCATGATCGTGGATTTAAGCAGGCTCTTGATACTTTTGTTGCCGAGCGCGGGGCTTGCCCCGTTTTCTTTGTAAGCGATATTTCCGCGGAAGGTCTTATGATAACAATGCTCAGACCAGGTCTGGGCAAGGGTTTCCAGTTCGCAATCAGTGGGATCGCGCTTAAGTTTACGGAAATGATCGCGGATGCAATGCATCTCATCTAAATTCAGGAAGAGCTGGCCTTTTTTACTTATCTCCAGAAGTTTTTTATCCGAGGCAGAGAGCAAACCAACCGTCACAAGGTCAAATGAATAACCTGGCTGATGCCTGGTATCTTCTTTAAGGGGCTGTGCCGGGCTGATATGCTGGATCAGTTTGTTATAAAGCAGTTTTTCGGAGATGGTTTTTAATTGGGTGGAAGAAAGTTTCCCGTGAAGAATATATTTTTTGGCGGTCTTGACTGAATCAACATCGGAGATCCCCAGGTCCCGGATACCCTTTAAAACCGATTCCTCGACAGGGTCCATTACGCCCGGGTTATAGGCGACCTCTATTACATTCTGATTTACTTTCGGGGATGCGGGCTTCTCTCCGGATAATATCTTATAATCCTGCGCCACCTTATCCGTTAAAAGCTCCTCGCAGATATTAAGGACCTCACCGAAGGCGATGTTGCCGGTGAGCAGATAAACCTGGATGAACTTAACCTCTTTAACGCTGCTTATCCCAAGGTCAAAAATATCCTTCCTTACACCCTGGCCGACAGCGTCAAAAATACCGGGCTTATCCACTACTTCTATTTTATACCGCATATCTATTAAAGAGGTTTTAAAAGGCAGGATAACCTAAATTACAAGCCAACCTTATTAAAGATCTTATTTACGTTACGCAGGTAAAAATCCAGGTCAAATATTTTATCCAGCTCTCTCTCGGACAAATATTTCGCCACTCCGGGGACAGCTAAAAGATTATCTTTGAAGCTGCCTTCGCCTTTCCAGGTCTGCATGGCTGCTTTTTGCACCAAGTCATATGCGTTGGTGCGGCTAAGGCCTTTATTCATCAAGGTGAGTAAAACCCGCTGGGAAAAGATCAAACCGGAGGTCTTCTCCAGGTTATCCAGCATATTGTCCGGATAAACCCGCATGCCCTCGGCTACCTCAATGAATTTATTAAGCATGTAATCCAGAAGTATCGTAGAATCCGGAAAAATCACCCGTTCAGCGGAAGAATGAGATATGTCGCGCTCATGCCAAAGCGTAATATTCTCCATGGCAACCAGGGCATTGCCTCTTAATATCCGGGCCAGCCCGCAGATCCGTTCGCAGATAACCGGGTTACGCTTATGCGGCATAGCTGATGAACCCTTCTGGCCTTTACCGAACGGCTCCTCAACTTCCAAAACCTCCGTCTTTTGTAAATGCCTGATTTCAGTGGCAAATTTTTCTAAGCTGGAGCCAATAATCGCCAACCTTGCCAGAAAAACAGCGTAAATATCCCTCTGGATGATTTGCGTAGAGATCTTGGCTGCCTTAAGCCCCAGCTTGCGGCAGGCATATGCCTCAACTTCGGGATCAATATTGGCATAAGTACCGACTGCTCCGGAGATCTTACCGACCGATATTTCCTCCTTTGCCAGCTTAAGCCTTATTAAATTACGCTTTGTTTCCTCAAACATAAGGGCTAACTTCAACCCGAATGTGGTCGGCTCAGCGTGCACCCCATGCGTGCGGCCGATGCAGGCCAGATACTTATATGCCTTTGCCTTTTTAGCCAGGACGCTAAGCAGCTTTTCCAGGTCTTCGATCAATATGTCTGAGGCGGACTTCAACTGCACCCCTAATGTGGTATCCAGGATATCGGAAGAGGTAAGCCCCATATGTAGATATTGGGCATCCTTCCCTATATATTGGGCAACGTTAGAAACAAATGCCACTACATCATGTTGTGTCTTCTCTTCTATCTTTTTTATCTGGGAGAGGTTGAAACTCGCTTTTTTCTTTATACGGTTGACTGCCTGCTGCGGGACCTTCTTTTGCTTGGCGAGAGATTCCAAAACGAGTATCTCGATGGCGAGCATGGTGTTGAATTTGAATTCCTCCTGCCAGATAGCGGACATCTTCGGCAGGCTGTAACGTGCGATCATCTCTCACTCCTTGTTAATCTTAAAGGGAAATATATTATAACAGAAATGGCGGGTTTGGCAAATAAAAAAGGGCTTATCCTATGCCTCGGCGACATGGTGCAGAACCTCGGAAATAAAACTTTGGTATTTGAGCCCTAATTTTCTCGCTTTTTGCTTAATGGTTTCCAGATCGTAGCTGTTTAAGCGTATATTTAAAACAGCGTCTTTCTTCCTACGCTCAAGAGATTCCACAATTTCCTTATACTCTTCCTTGCCTACTGGAACAAATTCCCCCAAGTGATCCTCAATCCAGCGTTCCTGCTTATTTAATTTTATTTTTCTCATCGCCCCTCCTCTCTTTATAAATCTTTTTAAGTTTGCGGCTCGGGTATATTGTTTTTAGAAATATCCCTTCGGGCCCAAAGACAAACGGCACCGCCCATACATATCCCTTATATTCGTATACTAGAACCCTTTGATTATCCCGGCTGGGGTTCCTCTGAATGCCAAGAAATTTAGCCTGAATTATCTCTTCAAACGAAACTCCCCGTATGCGCTTTAGCCGCCGGCTCTTTAAAAGGCTCCATCTTACTTGTTGCATGTTTCCCTTGCGCAACGGAATGTATATACAATTGTATTACTTTAATTATTTTTGTCAAGCTCTTTTTTATCCGTTGCGCGCTCCCTTCTATCTCAATTGACGCAAAAGGAGGGAAAATCTAACCAAAAAAGAAAAGATGGCCGCAAATTGTGGCCATCTTAATAATTAAGTATTGTGTCCCCGGAATTACCGCTTTCCTTTTAGGCCGGCTATTTCTGTTTTCAGGCTTTCTATTTCTTGCTGCTGCTCCTTGATGGCATTGATCAGGACAAAAGTTAAGGGTCCGGAGTTAAAGTTAAACAGGGTGGTTTCTTCTTTGTCTTGGGGGTTAAGCTTAGCCTTATAGGTAGAGATGGTGTAAGGGGCGATATCCTTGATATCCTGGGCAACCAGGCCTATGCCTGCCATATCCTTGGGAGTGCCTCCTTTACCGTTGTAGTAGTAGTGGATGGGGTTTAGCTTGGTGATCACATTCAAGCCATCAGTAAAGGGTTTGCTATCCTTCTTCAGGCGCCTGTCAGAGGCAACAGCGGGGGTAGTTGTAATAAAACTATTGGATTCTTCGGCATGAGCTATTACAAAAAAGAAAGAGAAAAAGAACAAAGAAAGCAATGTTTTCTTTAGCATATTTAGTCCCTCCTTA
>JAHFFQ010000050.1:0-6886 GCA_023247875.1 Candidatus Omnitrophota bacterium
CATAAAATAAGGGAATAAATACAGAAAAGGAAATAAAAATTTGGGCCTCATAAGAGAGATACCGCCAACCGCAGGTTGGCCGCTTACAATCAAAAGCTTAATCCCCTCCTTACTCAAAAGACACCCCAAAGGGTTGCTGGAGGAAGATCTTAAAAAATACCTGGGGGTGCCTTGCGCCCTGCTTACCTGCTCCGGGACTTCCGGATTTTACCTTATCCTGGAGAGCATAAAGAAAATTTCCGGCAGGAAAACCGTGATCATACCGGCCTTTGTATGCCCGCTTATCCCTCTGGCGATAAAAAGGGCCGGGCTTAATATAAAGCCATGCGACATAAATAGGGATAATTTTGATTATGATATAAATATGCTCGGGGGGATCTGCGCTGAAGATAGCGATATCCTGGCTATACTTGCCGTACACCTTGCCGGGATCCCGCTGGACCTGGAAGCCATCAAAGAAACTTCCGGAAAAAATGGAATATTTATTATCGAAGATTGCGCGCAGAGCCTGGGCGCGGAGTATAAGGATAAAAAAACCGGTTCCTTCGGGGATTTTTCTTTTTTCAGCCTGTGCCGCGGTAAAGGCCTGACTATCTATGAAGGCGGGCTGGCGGTAACTACCCTGCCGGGGCAGGCAAAACTATTAACTGATACTGCAAAAGAAATCATGCTCCGAGATAACTTATCCGAATCTTTAAAAATAGCTGAGCTGTTTGCTTACAGCATATTCTACCGGCCGCGATTTTTCTGGTTTGCCTTTAGAGCGCCACAGATATTCTGGCGGCTGCGCGATAACCGGGTAAGGGCAATGGGAGAATATTTCACCCCTGATTTCCCCGTGCATAAGGTTTCCGCTTTCAGGGAATATATAGGCCACCTTAATTTCCCCCGCCTGAGTGAAGAGCTCGCTAAACAGAGGGAAAAGGCGGCTATTTATTTAAACCGGCTGAAAGATATTCCCGGGATCAAACCAATCTCCGAACCAAGTCAGGCAAAAGCAAGCTACCCTTACCTCACATTAATTTTTGAAGATGCGCGAAAAAGGAACTCCTGCCTAGATGCTTTTGAAGCTTCCGGGCTAGGGGTGTCTCAAGCATATCTACACGCAATTTCGGATTACGCTTATTTAAAGGATATTATTCCGCAGGCGCAGTTCACGCATGCCCGGGCCTTAGCGGAAAAAACAATAACTTTAAGCACCAACAGCTTCTTAAGGGAGCCGGAATTGGAGAATATAATCAAAAAACTAAAAAGTAAAACATGATAATCTTTTCACTCAAAGAGGACAGGCGTTTGATCACCGATATACCCGACAGCGGATCTTTTATGCCGGGGGATAAAAACCTCTGCTTTCTGATCCACGGGCTCACAGGAACGGCAAAAGAGATGAACTCTATTGCCCAAAAGTTAAATAAGCAGGGATTTTCCGTAGCTAGCCCTATGATGCTTAACCATAACAAATCCATCTCAAGCCTTAAACGGACCAGCTGGCAGGAGCTTTATAGTTCTATTCGCGATGAATTCGTCAAATACTCCAATGATTATGAGAATATCTTTGTGGCAGGGCTTTCTTTCGGCGCGTTGATCGGAATATTGCTGGCGTACGAATTCCCTGAAAAAGTAAAGGCCTTAAACTGTTTCTCCCCTACCCTCTTCTATGATGGCTGGGGCAACCCTAAATCCAGGGTTTTCCTGCCATTAATTTATAAAACTCCATTTAAATACTGGCTGTATTTTAAGGAGGAATACCCTTATGGCCTGAAAAATGAGCGGCTGCGCTCTAAAGTGGAGAGTTTTTATAAAGATGCCCGGCTCTTTGACTATGGCAAGGTGCATCTTTACGGCTACCCGGTTATTCCTGTCTCCTGTATGCACCAGAATTCCCTTCTGGCAAAAAAAGTGATCTCTGTGCTCAAAAACATCCAAACGCCCATACAACTGCTGCAGGCGAGGGATGATGATGTAACCAGCCCCAAAAACTCTTACTGTATCTATAGCCGGGTCGGTTCCCGGGAAAAAGAGATAATCTTTCTTGAGGATTCCTATCACATTATCACCGCGGACCAGGAGAGGGACAAGGTCGCCGAGCAAACCGTTGCCTTTTTTGAGAGATACAGAAGTTAAGAAAATACTTCCCCGAGGATCTTTAGATTAGTCTCTTCATTGACCCGGAGAATGAGGTCATCGGAGCAATGGTCGGCAGTAACCATCCTGGGATGATCGATCCCGGAAATAACCGCCTTGATCCTGCCGGAGATCCGGGGAGCAGAATAATCCCCGGTTATATCCAAGCCGATTATATCCAGGTTCTCCCGCATGATCTTCAGCATAGTTAAAAGCTGATCCAGCCGCAGGCACCCCTCCTCCCAGTTAGTAAGCGCGAATTCCTTTTTAAGACAATCTTTGTCTATCGAGATGTAGACCTTCTGAGAAGGAAAGCGCCTGATCAGCTTCAAGGTAAACTCACCCAACTCCTCCTTTTCTAATGTATGCCAGGTAACTTTATCCGAAAATAGGCCTCTCTTGACAATTATTGAATTATTGGCCGGGAGGTGCCTGAAAAAAATGCGGCTGTATTTATGGCTATAGGGATAGATCTCCAGGCGGTTCTCTCGTAAGGCGCCAAGATTGCCTGTCTCTAACGCAGCAGAGGACAGGTCTCCGGAACCTGTGCCTAAAAGCAGTGTCTTCAGGATATTTTTATTTTCCAGCGCGCGGCTTACCCATGAACCGCAGCCAAAACGCGGAGGCAGGATATCCCAATCAGGGTGAGAATCAAACACAACCAGGCAGAAAGGATGATCAATTGAGCTGGTCAATAATTCGCTTATATGGTGAAAATCCCCTGAGCCTAAAAAGGTAGGATTATTTTTCCCGGAGGGAGAAAGCGCCCCTGATATTCTTTTACACAGGGCACCCGGCATATAAAGCCTGGCGGAAGAAGCAAGCCCGGTTAGGTCGATGATCTCGGATTGATATCGCGAAAGAAGCCCGGATTGCCGGATAACGCTGTTATCAAAATTTAATAGGCGGATGCACTTATCCAGCATTAAGACTTTTTAAGCGCCTTACCTAAAGCCTCCTCCAGGAGATCCACCCCCAGGTCAATCTCCTCTTCGGTGATATAGAATGAAGGGGCAATAGTAAAAACATTCTTATAATAACCGCCGACATCCAGGATCAGGCCGCGCCGTTTACCCCGAGAGCCCAAAGAGCCGCTTAACCCCAGGTTTACAATCTTATCAGTCAGTTCTTTATTGGGGGTGTAACCATCCCTCTGGCATATCTCCATCCTTAAAGCCAGGCCGATCCCATCCACATCCCCGATCTGCGGGTATTTCTTCTGCAGTTTTTTAAGCTGCGAAATAAAATACCTGCCTTTCTTGGATATGGAAGTAGAAAAATCCGATTCCTCGATCAGCTTCATTACCTCAAGGCCTACGGATGTGCCCAGAGGATTGGATGAAAATGTCGCGTGGGTTGAACCCGGAGGAAAGACGTCGGGTGAGATAAGCTTCTCCTTAGCCCAGACACCTGAAATTGGATTTAATCCGTTGGTCAGGGCCTTGCCGAAAACAATGATATCGGGGGCAACGTTAAAATGCTCTATTGCCCAGAACTTCCCCGTGCGGAAGAACCCCATCTGTATCTCATCGTCGATAAAAAGGATGCCGTAGCGGTCCAATATCTCTTTTAACCCTGAGAAATAATCCTCGGGGGGAACAATATAGCCGCCTGTTCCCTGGATCGCCTCAACGTAGAAAGCGGCGAATTCGCATTTGTTGTTCTTTTTGTTCACTACCGAGTGGTATTCGGTCTCAAAAAGCCTCTCAAATTGTTTCAGGCAGTATAGGTCGCAGAAATCCCTTTTTTTGTCATAAGGGCACCTGAAACAGTAAGGGTAAGGCACGAACATCGCCCTGTCCCCGAAATGACCGAAGCGCTCCCTGTAGCGGAAGCTTGAGGTGATCGCCGAGGCGCCTAAAGTCCTGCCGTGATAACCGCCCATAAAGGCAAAAACCAGGCTCCTGCCGGACTGGTTGCGGACTAATTTCAGCGAATCCTCCAGGGCGCTTGAGCCTCCGACATTAAAATGCACCCTTCCCTTTTCTTCAAAGGTGCGTTCATTCTTTTGCGCAAGTTTGGCGGCAAGCTGGATCTTCTCCTCATGCAGATACTGGCAGGCAAGCTGCGGTAATTTATCGATCTGCTCCTTTAACGCGGTATTCAGGCGCTTATTCCTGTAGCCGAAATTAGCCGCCGAATACCACATCTGCAGGTCCAGGTATTCGGTCCCTTCATGGTCATAAAGATAGCTGCCCTCGCAGGATTTAAATATATTAAGCTTCTCGGCATAATGCACGGTGTCCCCCCACGAACAATATTTCGCCTCTAAATCCAGGAGCTTGTCATGGTTGGCATCCGTCCGGTTAAGCGCTATTTTGGTCAATTGTTTAGGGCTCATTTTACCTTCCTTTTTAAGTAGATGAATACGTCTTTAAGGTTACGAAAGGCCACATAATCCAGCTTGCTGTCTTTGAAGTGCCGCAGGAGGCTGTCCTTGGCAAAAACCACATTAGCATACTTGGCCGGGCAGACATCCGAAGCGCCGTCCCCGACATAAAATATTATAGAACCTTTTGGCGATTCTGCCAAAAGGTTTTTTGTCTTACAATGCGCGCAGATCTGGCAATCCTTGTTCTTAAAAGGATAATCCGTAGTCACCCTATTACGGGTAAACTTGAGCTTGTTGGCGAAAACCTTCGGATTTTTTATGTCGTTGGTCTTTAAAACCCGGTTAAGTATATAATCAAAGTTGTCGCTCAAGATCACGATTTTTATTTTCTTGTGCCGCAGGAACCTGTAGAACTCTTTGAAATAAGGATCAAGCTTTATCTTGGGCAGGTAAGCATCCAGGGAGCGTTTATTTAAGTCCATGCCCCTAAGCTGGCCTTCCAGGCAGGTCTTTGAGCCGATCCTGCCGCTCCTCCACCTTTTCTCCAACTCTACCCAGCGGTCATCCCGCGAAAAAAGCAAAAGCATATTGTCAAAGACATCGCAGGTAGCGATGGTATTGTCAAAATCGAAGAAGATGACGATTTTTCTAGGATCGAACTGGCTGTTTTTATCGCCCATTTTTTTATATTACCCCTAAGCCCGGTAACTGTCAATATCAAAAATTCCGGCTAGATCTGCCTGGCAAAACGCGCATTTACCTTGCGCAACGTGCAACTGCTTTATTCCAAACCCTTCCCTCTTGATGAGCAGTTTTTTACATGAGGCGCAGAAGGTATCCTGACCCCAACCGTAAACATTCCCCGCGTAAACATGGTGTAACCCGGCATCTTTTCCCAGATCATAAGCAAGCCTAAGAGTGCTTTCAGGGGTACTGGCATAATCTTTGAACTTGTAATCCGGGTGAAAGCGGGAAATATGCCAGGGGATATCCTTGCCTACCGAAGCAATAAAATCAGCGATGCCGGAGAGCTCATCCGGAGTGTCATTCGCGCCCGGGATCACCAGGGTCGTGATCTCTATCCAGACCCCCGCTTCCTTCAATAAGCGGATAGATTCAAGGACCGGCGCAAGATGGCCGGAGCATATCTTCTTGTAAGAGCTGTCCTCAAAAAACTTTAAATCTACGTTGGCCGCATCCAGATACGGCTTGAGCATGGAGATGGTCTGAGAAGTCATATAGCCGTTGGTAACAAATATGTTGCGCAGGCCCTGCTCTTTGGCTAATTGTGCCGTCTCCAGGGCAAACTCAAAATAAATCGTCGGCTCAGTATAGGTATAAGCTATGCTCCTGCAACCGTTCTCTTTAGCTAGTTTGACAATTTTATCCGGGGTGGAAGGCTCTCCGGGATTGCGATTGATAAAATCAAGCTGGGAGATCTGCCAATTCTGGCAGAAGGCGCAACGGAAATTGCATCCGGCGCTGGCAATGGAAAAAGCGGTTGAGCCGGGGAGAAAATGATACAGCGGTTTTTTCTCAACCGGGTCAATATTGGATGCGACGATCTTGCCGTAATTATGCGCGTATAAAATCCCTTTGATATTCTGCCTTACCCCGCAGAAACCGAATTGACCCTCCAGGATCCTGCATTTATGGCTGCAGAGGAAACAATCTACCTTTTCCTCCTCTAAAGCGGTATAAAGCAGGGCTTCTTTCATATTTAATGAGCGCTTAACTTACGAATACGCAGTATGAGTAAGTTAATGCGCGAATTAATCCTCCACGTATTGATCCCCAAAGGGGATCAGTGGAGGACCTATCCATCTTTCATATTAACAAATGCGCAAAATAGTTTTTAGGCACACAACGGGTCCTGCGGGCCTTCTCTTCTTGCCCGGGAAGCTGCCTGTAAAATACGTCTATTTCAGCGGCTGCGGCAGTGTCCGAGTAGGCGCAGGTTATCCGGGAGCAGAGATCGAGCATATCCTCTGCGAATACTCCCCTGGCTAAAGAAAATGGACCGGCCAGATCATCCTGCGGATGGAATAAATAATCGCCAGGCCCGGCTAAACGCGTAAGCAGGTCGTTTTCATTTTCATCCCTGCCTACCGCCAGCCTTGCATTTTTCCCGATACGGAAATGCCTGCCTACTTTCAGAAGCTCAAGGTTTTTAAGATTCAATTCCCCGTGGCCAAGAAGTTCTTTTAATCTCCTGGAAAAACAGGGATCGGTCAATAAACACCCTCCGGCAGGATTGGCGTATTTAGCGATCCCTAATCTTTCGGCTAACCGCATTTGCGGTTTGCGCATGCGTCCGTTAAAATCCAACAGCTTTTCTCTCTCCACCCAACCCTGCCTCTCCGGTAAAGTGGGGGCAAAAAGCCTGGCAGATAAAGGACGCAACAGAAGATCATTGAGCCCGCTTTCCCG
>JAHFFQ010000050.1:6986-9007 GCA_023247875.1 Candidatus Omnitrophota bacterium
CGTTTTCTTTTTCCCATATTAATATTTGTAATACTCCAATGGAACATTCTGCGCTACATAGCGCGTTGATTCGATCAGGCAATCGTAGATCACCTTTCCCATGGGGGTGCCCGCGTAAACGCTTATTCCGGCCTTAAAAACCATGTCCCGGGGAATCTTTGTTTTCTTGCCGGGGCTCTGTGCTGCCCGGCTTTGGATATCCCTGCTACTTATTACGCTTGAACTGGCATGATCAATGATACGCAGCCCTAATTGCATATTTGCCTTGTTTAAAGGAGGCCCTAACAAGCCTCCCATAAAACCGCTTGAAGAAGAGCCGCCTCCTCCCATCCCGGATTTACCGCCTGAACTCTCCGGCACAAATTCATTGACCTGCACGCTGATGACCAGGTCAGCCTCCTGCTGGCTGACCATTAAAAAACGATGGGTATTATTTAAGCTGCTGATAAAAGCATCCTTTAAAGCCGACCCTGCCTCTGCACTGAGCCCGGCGGTTTTTAATTCAAAATCGCTAACTGTGATTTTAGCCTTGGGCCCGCGGTAACGGCCTAAAGGCTGTCCCTGCAGGCTCTTATCCAGTTGAGCATGCGGTTTTGCCGAGAAGCACCCTGTTATGGAGAGCAGTATGAGGCCGCAAACAAATAATCTGAATTTCATTCTCACCTTGCTTTTAAATATATTACCGATTAATCCGGCTGTCAAGGATAATCCCTTGCCGCAGAACCGAACCATAGAGCCTGCTTATCCGGGGGATTATCTTAAACGGCTGCTCTCTCTTAATTTCCCCTAGACTGCTTGAGCCGGTGGTCACAATGACCGTCTTAACCCCGGAGTTTCTTCCGGCCTGAGCGTCAATAACCATGTCCCCCACGTATAAAACCCGGGGCTTTTTAACCCCGAATTTCCGGATTATTTTGTTCAATATTCCGGGATGCGGCTTGCCGCGCTTCAATTTATCGGCGCAAAGGACATAATCAAAAAATTCTATTATGCGCAGATGCCTTAATAAAATAAGGGAAAACCTGGTCGGCCGGTTACTGGCTACCGCTAATTTATAGCCCCTGGCTTTAAGTTTCCGTAAAAGCGGCCTGACAGCCGGATAAAGCCGCGATTGCTTAAGCAGGCTATGCTCATGGTGGCGGCGGTAAATGGATAAGGCGCGCCTTAAATTATACCCCTCCAGGTACGGCTTAAGCAGATTGGCATCCCCCCAGCCCACTGCCCTGCGGATAAGAGAAGCGTTTTTGGGTTTTAATCCCAGCTTGCGCATCACATGGTTAAAGCTGCTTTCGATGGCCGCGTAAGCGTCTACAAGGGTGCCGTCCAGATCAAAAATAATCAACTTTATATTGCCCATGAATAAAATATAGGCAGGGTTATAAGGCCCTGCCTATCAGGATAAAACCGTTAATTTGAAATAATTATTGCGCCTGGCTTTCAGCGGCTGCACCAGAAACAGGCGTTTCCATGGAAGTACCTGGTTGTGGCGTATTGGTATCAGGCTGCGCAGGGGCCGGAGGAAGGGCATCCGGACTCTCAAGGCTTATGTTCTTTGCAATATACTTATCCCCCGGACCTGCCGCGTAATCTACGCTCAAGGTATCTTTAACTTTTATTCCATCAAGCCCCTTGATATTCTCATAGGTGGTCTTTTCGTCAACGGATAGAAGAAGCTCCTTCTCCTGGTCGGTTTCATAATCAAGGTACTTTAAGGTAAGTGCCTGGGCTTGGCTATCTAAATTCGTTACCTCCCCCCAGGCCCATTGCGCGTTGTTCTCATTCTGCACGACAGCCGGCTGTAAGTCAGCAGGGACAGGAATAGTAGAAGCTGCCGGGGCGCTAACCCCCGGTTCCTCCGCGAAAGCAACAAAGGTAGTTATTGTAATAAGTAAGCCAAGTGTTCCCAATATTCTATTGAGTTTCATCTTAATCCTCCTTTAATATTCTTAATAAAATTAGCACAGATTTTCTCCTTTGTCAAGGCTATCTATAGAAAGGGAGAAAAATTAACGCTGACATTA
>JAHFFQ010000051.1:0-4714 GCA_023247875.1 Candidatus Omnitrophota bacterium
GTTAAGTATGGCGCAGGTATGGAAATCAAAGCCGTATTTAGGATGGTCATAGCCTATCTCTTCTATTATCTTCCGGCATATCTCATGCACGTGAATGAATTGACTGGTGGTTATCTCCCCTCCGACGATCAAAAGCCCCATGGTCACATAAGTCTCGCAGGCTACGCGGGAATAAATATCATTTTCCAGGCAGGCGTCTAAAACCCCGTCTGATATCTGGTCGCACAGTTTATCCGGATGTCCCTCGGTTACCGACTCTGAAGTAAAATAATGTTTCCCTGACGACATGGTCCCTCCTTGTCTACCAAGACAACACCCGCGCAACACCGCCAAGCGCGGGGTGTCTTACAATTATTAAGCAAACTTTTCCTTTGCCGCGTTTAAATACTTGTAATCACCGATATCAAACCAGGAGCCCTTGAATACATAACCGTAGATCTTCACCATGTTTTTAAGCCAGGCGATATAGCCTCCGGTAGTATCGGCTTCCCCTTTTTTCTCCCGCATATACTCCCTGACCGAACCTAAAAGAGCTTCAGGTATATAGTATAAACACATAGCCACCAGCTTAGACTGCGGCTTGCGGGGCTTCTCGATAAAACTAACCACCTCTTTATGCCTGTTCAGCTTAGCTACCCCATAACGGAAAGCATTTTTTTTCTCTCTTAACCTGTACAGGCCTATGCATGGAGCGCTTCCGAGCTTACGGCAAAAATCCAGAAAACCCTTTAATCGCCCGCTGAACAGATTATCGCCGCCGATCACCAGAAGATCGCCCTTAATAAACTTCCTCTTGATGGCAAAACTTATATCCCCGATAGCCCCCAACCTGTCCCGGTTGCTTTTGGTCAGATCATCGATCAGGGTAATTTTCTTAGGCGACCCCAAAGCCTTAGCCCACGAGCGGAAAGAACCGATGAATTTGCTGTTGGTAACGACATAGATCTCATCAATTTCGGAAAGGCCGTTTAATTTATCAACTATATAATCTATGATCGGCCTTCCCTTAACTTCAAGCAAAGGCTTCGGATAATCCTTAGTCAAAGGATAAAGCCGGGTAGCATATCCGGCAGCCAGGATCAGCGCCTTCATTGTTTTAGGATCTCCGCTAATCTATCCTGAGCGAATTTTTCTACCTCCGTCCCGGTGACAAACTCCATCGCCAGCCTGGCGATCTCCTGCGCGGCTTTAAAATCTATGGCCCGGATTATGAATTTCAGCTCCGGGATCATCTGCGGAGGCATACTGAACTCATCCAGCCCCAATCCCAGAAGGATCAGCGCTAATGACGGCTCCCCGGCCATCTCCCCGCACATAGCCACCTTGATATCCGCCTGGTGCGCGGCATCAATAACATTCCTGATCAACCTTAAAACTGCCGGATGCGCCGGCTCATAAAGATAAGCCACCTTCTCATTCCCGCGGTCAACCGCCAGGGAATACTGGATCAAATCATTCGTCCCGATGCTGAAGAAATCCACTTCTTTTGCTAAAATATCTGCGGTCATCGCCGCAGAAGGGACCTCTATCATCACCCCCACCTCGATCTTATCGTTGAATTCCATCCCCTTTTGCTTTAGCTCATCCTTTGCTTCCTGAAGCAAGGAATTGGCCTGCCGCAGTTCCTCGATCCCGGAGATCATCGGGTACATTAACTTCAAGTTGCCGTGCACGGATGCGCGCAGGATCGCGCGCAGTTGCAGCTTGAATATGTCGGGACGGGCCAAACAGAAACGGATTGCCCTCCAGCCCAGGAAAGGCTGCATTTCATTCGGTATATTGAACTGCGATAAGAATTTATCCCCGCCTAAATCCAGGGTGCGGATAACTACCGGATGCGGGCTCATTTCCCCGGCAACGTACTTATACGCCTGGTAATGCTCCTCCTCGGTAGGGGAATCCTTACGGTTCATATAAAAGAATTCCGTGCGGTAAAGGCCGATGCCCTGACAGCCATGCAGTTTTGCCGAAGGCACCTCATCGGGGAACTCGATATTGGCGCTTATCTCGATCATCCGGCCGTCATTGGTAACTGCGGGCAGGTCCTTTACTGAAAGGAACCTGTCAGCGATCCCTTTTAATTTTACTAACTCCTCCCGGTATTCCTTAAGGGTCGCTTCATCCGGGTCAACAATTACCAAGCCTAAGTTCCCGTCAACGATAAGGATATCCCCGGGTTTGATCTTAAGGGTCGCCCCCTCAACTCCGACGACAGCCGGGATCTCCAGGGATTTGGCCATGATCGCCGTATGCGATGTCTTGCCTCCGATATCGGTGACAAAAGCGGCGACGTTCTTTTTATGCATGGCCGCGGTATCCGACGGAGAAAGGTCATGCGCGACGATAACCACCTTCTCCTTAAAGTCACCTAAGCCCCGCCTCTCCTTGCCCAGAAGGTTCCTTAAGATCCTCCTGCCGACATCATTGATATCGGAGGTGCGCTCCTTGAGGTACTCATCCTCGATCTTAGAGAAAACACTAATATACTTCTTTAATACCTCGGAAAATATATAGGCGACATTGAGCTGCTCTTTCTTCAGGCGGGAGATGACCTCTTCGATAAGCATGCGGTCTTCCAGGACCAGAAGATGAGCGTCAAAGATCTGGGCCTCCTCCTGGCCCATCTCCCCGGATATCCTCTTCTGCAGCTCGATGATCTCCCGGCGGGTCTTGATCAGCGCTTCCTCGAAAAGCTGGATCTGTCCGGGTATATCATCCCAGGCGATCCGCTCAGCCAAAACGGCAAACTCCTCCCTGCCCAGCTTATAAGCCGGCCCGATGCTTATACCACCTGCGGCGGCAATCCCTTTTAACTGGATCATAATTCTTCCTCGCTGCTGATTATCTTCTCTAGTTCAAGCAAGGCCATTTCGGCATCCCTGCCGTCGGCCTCGATCACGATAATACTCCCCTTCTCGGCGCCGAGCATAAGTATTCCCATTATGGATTTGCCGTTAACCTCTTCGGCATCCCTGCGCACGGTAATCCGGGAGTCAAATTTATTAGCCACCTGCACGAATAGAGCCGCAGGCCGGGCGTGCAAACCCTGTTTATTTTTTACGGTAAGTTCCTTCTTGATCAAAGCCATTTTTATATCTCTTCTATAAAGCTTAAGATTATCCTTGCCAGTTTTTCCGGGTCATGCCGGATTACCCCGTCCTGGATCATGGTAAAATCATCCTCCACTACCCGGTAACCCATACTCTCTACCTTCCTGCGGTCATTCACTACAAGCTGCGAGCTCTGTTGGGAATAGCGCCTGAGCACCTCTTGCGGCACCTCCCCGTTATTCACCAGGCAATAATCCAGTATACGCGGCCAGCTGTGGCCGGAGAGCGCCTTTACATGGTCAGAGACGCTGTAATTATCCGTCTCTCCCGGCTGGGTCATCACATTACAGACATAAACCTTGATCGCCCCGGATTCAGCCACTGCCTGGGATATCTCCTTGATCAAAAGGTTCGGAATTATGCTCGTGTATAAAGAGCCCGGGCCTAAAACAATAATCTGGGCATCCTTGACCGCTCTTAAGGCATCCGGGGTAGCCGAAGGCTTCTCAGGGCTAAGGGTAACCCTGTTGATCGGCTTTAGCTCCTTGGGGATCAGATTCTCTCCCACAACCGTCGAGCCGTCCTGGTAATGCGCGACCAGCTTGACATTATCCAAAGTAGAAGGGATAACCTGGCCCCGCAGAGCCAGGACCTTACTGGTCTCTTTTATTGCCTTTTCAAAATCACCGGTCAGCCGGGTCATCACCGTCAGAAAAAGATTCCCGAAGGAATGGCCGGAAAATTCGGAATTCTTGTCAAAACGGAACTGAAAAAGATCCCTCATCAGTGCCGGGGCATCAGCTAAAGCCACCAGGCAGTTACGTATATCTCCGGGAGGCAGGACATCAAACTGCTGCCTCAGGCGGCCGCTTGAGCCACCGTCATCCGCTACCGTGACTACAGCCGAAATATTTGAAGAATAAACTTTTAACCCGCTCAAAAGTACGGATAATCCCGTTCCGCCCCCTACGGCAACGATGCGGGGCCCCCGGCTTAAATGTTTCTTCTGGTATAGAATATCAACAAGCTCCGCGCCTCTTGAAGAAGGCGCAACCACCGTAATAAAAGAACGCATCAGGCGCTTGATGCCTAAGATCAAAATTATGATTCCCGATATTACGACCAGGGCATCCAAAAGCTGGATCAGCCAGAACTCTTCGCTGCGCAGGTTAGCCGTACCCAGGATCAGAAGTATGACCCCGAAAGTGCTTAAGCCTATCCAGCGCTTAATGCCTATGCCGGGATAAAGCCATTTTAAGATACCGATAGAAAGTGCCTTCATGATTAATAAAAGATTAAATCTTCTTTTCGTCTTCCTGCATGATGATCTTGACCACGGACTTCTCATCGGTAGAGGCACGCAGGGTATCACGGAAATATTTATCTTTCAGGAGGCGGGATATCCTGGCTAACGCTTTAAGGTGCGGGCCGGCGGAATCCTGCGGGGCCACAAGCAGGAAAAAGATATAAGCCAATTCTCCGTCCAGGGAGTCAAAATCCACGCCCTTCTTGGAGAGGCCGAAAGCCGCGACTAGTTTATTCACGCAGTCGCTTTTTGCGTGCGGTATGGCTATTCCCTGGCCGATGGCCGTAGAGCCCAGGGCCTCCCTGGCCATCAGGGCATCGATAAGTTTGTTGCGGTTGCGTTTTTCCACATCCTCGGA
>JAHFFQ010000051.1:4814-8988 GCA_023247875.1 Candidatus Omnitrophota bacterium
GCCGTCTTCGGACATCTTATGTATCAGCTTGGCTAACTCCTGGCGCCTCTCCTTGGATAACTGCGGGACAGAGAGCCTGATTATCTTGCCGTCATTAGAAGGGGTGATCCCCAAATTTGACTTCATGATCGTTTTCTCTATTTCAACGATCGCCGTCGGGTCCCACGGCTGGATAACGATCAAATGCGCGTCAGGCGCCGATATTGCCGCCAGCTGTTTTAACATGGTCGGGGTCCCGTAGTAATCAATATGCATCCCCTCCACGAGGCTGGGTGAGGCGCGTCCTGTCCTTACTTCATGGAACTCGCGGTTCATGGATTCAAAGGCCTTCTTCATCTTCTCTTCCGTATTATGCAATATCTCCTTGATAGTCATAGTGATTACCTCTCCTTTATCGCACGACCGTGCCGATCTTTTCTCCCAAGACTACGCGTTTAATATTGCCCTGCCGGTTAAGATTGAAGACGATTATGGGCAGGCGGTTATCCATGCACAGGCTGATCGCCGTCGCATCCATTACCTTCAGCCCCTTCTTAAGCACATCAATATATTTTAACCGGCTGAACTTTTTAGCGTCCTTTACTTTAATGGGGTCGGCCGAATATACACCATCAACCTTAGTGGCCTTTAGAATGGCATCGGCGTTGATCTCCATTGCGCGCAGCGCGGCAGCAGTATCGGTTGTGAAAAAAGGGTTGCCGGTCCCGGCGACAAAAATAACCACCCTACCTTTTTCCAAATGGCGGATCGCCCTTCTTCTGATATAGGGCTCGGCTATCCTCTGCATCTCGATAGCCGTCATCACCCTGGTCGGAACCCCTGCTTTTTCCAGGGCATCCTGCAGGGAGAGCCCGTTGATCACCGTCCCCAGCATGCCCATGTAATCGGCGACGCTGCGGTCCATATCCAACCCCCGGCAGGCGCTGTTCTCCTGGCCGCGGATAATATTCCCCGCCCCCAAAACCACCGCCACATCCACCTCCA
Organism: Candidatus Omnitrophota bacterium; assembly: GCA_023247875.1. Classification (GTDB taxonomy): domain Bacteria; phylum Omnitrophota; class Gorgyraeia; order Gygaellales; family Profunditerraquicolaceae; genus UBA6249. Next base: position 5,799 of record JAHFFQ010000051.1, read on the forward strand.
TATTCCTGATCTCCTTGATCTGGGCTGATATGGAAGCCAGGACATCATGGTCGATGCCGTGTGTTTTCTTACCCTGAAGCGCCTCTCCGCTTAGCTTAAGGACTATTCTTTTATAAACAGGCTGGCTCATTTATTCGCCGATCTTGTAGCGGGTAAACCTGCGGATGACTATATTTTCTCCGATCTTTGCTACAATAGAACCCAGGTAATCCTTGATCGTCAAGCCCGGGTCCTTGACAAAAACCTGCTCCAACAAGCAATTATTCTTGTAATAATCTTCCTTGCTTTTTTCATGGCGCAGGATATCTTCCGGAACATCCTCTTTCTTTATATAAGAGGGGCTGGTTGCGGCGATCTGCATCGCCAGGTCTTTGGTGAACCTGGCAAATTCCTCGTTCCTGGCCACAAAATCCGACTCGCAGTTCACCTCAAGGAGCACCCCTATTTTATTGCCATGATGGATGTAAGCATCCACGCGGCCCTCTTTGGCGCTGCGGGATTGCTTTTTGGCGGCGATCTCCAAGCCCTGCTTGCGCAGTAATATCGCTGCCTCTTTTATATCCCCCTTGGTATCCTCCAGGGCTTTCTTACAATGCGTGATGCTCGCGCAGGTAATATCCCTTAATTCCTTTATGGTGCTGGCTGAAATCTTCATTTTAAAATTACCCCTTCTTTCTTAATTTAGGCTTTGCTTCCGCTGCCAGTTTCAGGCGCGCCTTCTTTGCCGCCTTGGCTTCTTCGGTAACCGGCTGGCTCTCCTCAACGATCTCCTCGATCTCCTTGATCTGGACATCCTCCTCCGGCAGGAGCTCTCCGGCTGTTTCCTCCTTTGCCTCCTCCAGTTTCACGCCTTCCCTGGAGAGATAGGAGAGGAATTTGTTCCTGCCTTCAATGATCGTATCGGCGATGATCACGGCTATGGTTCGGATGGACTTGGTAGCGTCATCATTGCCGGGGATAGGATAATCCACAAAGTCAGGGTTGGAGTTGGTATCGATCAGTCCGATCACCGGGATCCCCATCCTGCGGGCCTCAGCCACCGCGGTCTCCTCCTTCTTGGTATCCACCACAAAAACAGCCTTGGGCATATGCTCCATGGCAACGATCCCCGCGAAGTTCTTGTTCAGCTTGGCCAGCTCTTTTTCCAGGCGGGCCACCTCTTTTTTGGTCAGTTTTTCAAATGTCCCATCCACCCGCATCTTTTCGATATCTTTCAAGCGGTTGATGCTCTTTTTGATCGTGGCAAAATTGGTAAGCATTCCGCCGGGCCAGCGGTCGGTAACATAATACATCCCGCAGCGGATAGCCTCCTGCTTGATCACATCCTGGGCCTGCTTTTTGGTCCCTACAAAAAGAACGAACTCCCCTTTTGAGGTTATATCCATCAAGAAATCCCGGGCAGCGTTGACGCACTCCTCGGTCTTCTCCAGGTCAATAATGTAAATACCGCTCCTTGAACCGAAAATAAACTTCTTCATCTTGGGATTCCAGCGCTTAGTCTGGTGCCCAAAATGCACCCCTGCTTCCAAAAGCTGTTTGATTAATTCTGATGGCACGTTTCTACTCCCTCTTTTTTGGCTTTGGCTATAAGGAAACCAAACCATGGTTAACTAACCATATGGTTAATATGCTTTTCCGGACTTTTTTAGTGGCGGAAAGTTAATTTTTTAATTATAACAAAATTCTGCCTATTTGCAAATGTTATTGTATCTCCTGGATCTCATAAAGCCGCTTGTACAAACCACCCTTCTCCAGCAGTTGAGCGTGGGTTCCGGCTTCAACGAGCACCCCTTTATCCAGGACCACGATCTTATCCGCGTTCCTCACCGTGGAAAGCCGGTGGGCGATAACAAATACCGTGCGGCCCTGAATGAGCCGGTCCAGGGCCTCCTGGACGATGCGCTCTGATTCCGAATCCAGTTGGGAGGTAGCTTCATCAAGGATCAGAATAGGAGGATTCTTAAGCAGGGCGCGGGCTATAGCGATCCTCTGGCGCTCACCGCCTGAAATGCGCATCCCCCGGTCCCCGATGACAGTGTCATAACCATGAGGCATGCGCGCAATAAAATCATGGGCATTGGCCTGAAGTGCTGCCTTCCTGATCTCATCATCGCTTGCGCCGGGCTTGCCATAGGAAATATTCGCCTTTATAGAATCATTAAAGAGTATCGTTTCCTGGGTAACAATACCGATCTGCCGGCGTAATGATTTTAATTTGACTCCTCTGATGTCTACACCGTCGATCATTACCCTGCCCTTCTTAGGATCATAAAAGCGCGGGATCAGGTCCAGCAAAGTGGTTTTTCCGTTACCGCTGGGGCCGACAACCGCAAGCATGGAGCCGCGGGGCACATCTAAATTTACCCCCTTAAGCACATGGTTCTCCCCATAACTGAACCAAACATCATCAAAAACAACATTCTTCCTGAAATCCTTAACCTCCGGGGCATCCGGGGCCTCGACCACCGAAGGCTGGGCATCCAGGACCTCGTAGATACGCTCGCTGGCTGCCGCTGCCTGCTGGTTCAATGAAGTTACCTGGCTTAATTTTTTAAATGGCCTGATGGTGGATAAAAGCGAACCGATGAACAATCCGAAAACACCGAAAGATATCTTGCCTGCGATCACCTCCCTGCCGCCGAGCACAAAAACAAGGACCCCGGCAATGCAACCCAGTATTTCCGTGGCCGGGCTTAAGAGGAGGGTACGCTTGATCGACTTCATGGAAACGCGGTAATAGTCATTATTCACCTTGTTGAATTTATTGATCTCATACTCCTCCATGCTGAAACCCTTGACGATACGGGCGCCGATTATATTCTCGTAAAGTATGGAGTTGGCATCCGCCATCTTCTCCTGGGAAGACTTGGAGAGCTTCCGCAGCTTCTTCCCTACTACAGAGATCAGGTAACCCAGGATCGCCAGCGGCGGCAGGATAAAGATAACGAACTTGGCGTAAATGAAGAGGGTCAGGCTGAAGAATATGATTACCTGCAGGCCTTGATAAACCAGGTCCGTTGAGCCGTAGGATACCGCGTTCTCCACGATCCTGGCATCATTGGTAATGCGGGAGATCATCTCTCCGCCGCGCTTATGGGTAAAATAATCCAAAGAAAGCATCTGGAATTTGGCATAAAGCTTGGCTTTGATATCCCTGACAATGCGCTGGCCGATATCCGACATAAGATAA
>JAHFFQ010000052.1 GCA_023247875.1 Candidatus Omnitrophota bacterium
CTGAATCCCTCAAGCATAGCGACTGCCCGCGGCCCTGTATGCCGTATCCGATGATCGCGATCGCCTTATCTTTCAAAATATTCAAGTCCGCGTCCTGGTCATAATAAATCTTCGCCATCTCTCCTCCTATTTTAGGGACGGTTCTCAAAACAAAGGAAAACTGTCCCTTTTCTAGGGGACAGTTCTGCTTTGAGTTGAGAACCGTCCCTATTCTATATCTATTTAATTACTTATTGCCAGTTTTCCCGTCCTGACTAATTCCTTTATAATACCGAATTTGCTCAATTCATCAAGCAAAAGCTTTATCTGCTGGGTATCGCCTACCGCCTCGATGATCGCGGTACCCTCCTTGTGGTGGATAATTTTCCCGACGAATTTATCAAAGATCCCCTCAAGCTTCGCCTTATCTTTTGCGGCGTAATTTATCTTTGCCAGCACCAACTCGCGGTCAATATGCTCCCTTTTGGTAAAGTCGGTTACGGTAATGACATCGATGAGCTTGTTGAGCTGCTTTTTTATCTGTTCAAGGACATCTTCATCCTTTACCTCTACTACCATGGTCATATAGGAAATAGTCGGGTCCATCGTCTCGCTGACCGCTAAAGAAGCGATATTATATCCGCGGGCGCTGAACAACCCGGCAATACGCGCCAGGACGCCGAATTTATTCTCTACTAATACCGATATAGTATGTCTCATGCTAACCCGTCGATCATCTTGTTTATCGCCTGGCCCGCGGGAACCATCGGCCAGACATTTTCCTCCGGCTCTATCCGGAAATCAATGAACACTGTATTATCCGTTTTAATTGCTTTTTCAAGGGCCTTACGCACTTCGGATTTCTTGGTTACCAATATCCCGAGGGCCCCGTAACTGGCAGCCAGTTTCACATAATCGGGGCTGGTGATCGGAGTATAGGAGTAGCGCTTTTTATAAAACAACTCCTGCCACTGCCTGACCATCCCCAGAAATCCGTTATTGAATATGAGCACCTTCACATTTATCTTATTCGCTACACAAGTGGCCAGCTCCTGGATATTCATTTGTATTGAGCCGTCTCCGGCGATATTAAAAACCTCTTTTTCGGGCCGGCCGACCTTTGCCCCGATTGCCGCCGGGAACCCGAACCCCATCGTCCCCAGGCCTCCGGATGAAATGAATGTACGCGGGGTCAGATAATTATACCACTGGCAGGCCCACATCTGGCTCTGGCCAACTTCGGTGCAGATCACCGCATCACCCTTAGTTAAATCCCAAAGCTGCTCTAAGATATACTGGGGTTTAAGAAATTTACCTGTATGCTTATAGGTTAACGGGTGTTTTTTCTTCCAGGCCTCAACCGTCTTAAGCCAGGCCGAAGTATCCGGTGACTTTTTGATCTGATTGATCAACGGCCCAAGAATATTTTTCGCATCCCCTACTATCGGGATATCCACCCGGACATTCTTGCTGATAGAAGAAGGATCTATATCGATATGAATTACTTTTGCGTATGGGGCAAAGGTATCCAGCCGGCCGGTTACCCGGTCATCAAAACGGGCGCCTATGGCGATAATGAGATCTGATTCCATGGTAGCGTGGTTGGCATAGGCAGTTCCGTGCATACCAAGCATGCCTAAGGATAATTTATGCGTGCCGGGAAAACTACCCAGGCCCATAAAAGTAGTGGTTACCGGAGCCTGGATCTTCTCTGCCAGCTCCCTTAACAAAATATGCGCCCCTGAACTAATGATCCCTCCACCGGCATAGATGATCGGTTTTTTGGCAGAGGAGATCAATTTCGCGGCTTTCTTGATCTGTCCGGGGTGGCCTGAATAAGTGGGCTGGTAGCTGCGTATCTCTATTCTTTCCGGCCAGATAAATTCTGTTTCGGCACGCTGCACATCCACGGGAATATCGATAAGCACCGGGCCCGGCCTGCCGCTGGATGCGATATAAAAAGCCTCGGCAACGGTCCGCGCCAGATCTCTTACATCCTTCACCAGGAAGTTATGCTTGGTTATGGGCCGGGTGATCCCGGTAACATCGGCCTCTTGAAAAGCGTCATTGCCGATCAAATGCGTGCCCACCTGGCCGGTTATCGCTACCATAGGAATTGAATCCATGTAAGCATTGGCAATCCCGGTTACCAGGTTAGTAGCACCCGGTCCGCTGGTTGCCAGGCATACCCCTACCTTGCCTGTCGCGCGGGAGAATCCATCGGCAGCGTGCGCGGCTCCCTGCTCATGGCGGGTCAAAATAAATTTGATATCAAAGTCATAAAGCTGGTCGAAAATAGGCAGAACCTGGCCACCGGGATAACCAAAAATTACCTCTGCCCCTGCCCGCTTCAAAGACTCTAATAATATTCTTGCGCCGTTCATGCTAGCTCAAAATCGCTCCTTTATCCGCGGAACTGACTAATCTGGAGTAACGGGAAAGATACCCGGTCTTAATCTTCGGGCTGACCGCTTTCCAGTTTTTAAATCTCCTCCCTATCTCCTCTTTGCTCAATTTTACTTCAATCCTGCGGTTTGGTATATCTATATTTATTGTATCACCATCCCGGATAATTGCAATCACGCCTCCGGCAGAAGCTTCGGGTGAAACATGCCCGATGCAGGGGCCTTTGGTCCCTCCGGAGAAACGTCCGTCGGTGATCAGGGCAACCGAATCCGCCAACCCTAAACCCACGATCGAGGCGGTAGGAGCGAGCATCTCGCGCATGCCCGGGCCGCCTGCCGGGCCTTCATAGCGGATGACCACGCAATCGCCTTTCCTGATCTTATTATTCATGATCGCCTGCATTGCTTCTTCTTCGCGGTTAAACACCCGCGCCCGGCCGGTAAACTTCATCATCTTTGCGCTTACCCCCGACTGTTTGACTACCGCGCCGGATGGTGCGATATTGCCGTAAAGGACCGCTATCCCTCCCTGCTTATGATACGCTTTATTGAACGGACGGATAACATCTTCATCAAAGATAACCGCTTTATCGGCGATCTCAAATGTCTTTTGGCCGTTAACGTTTAAGGTATTGTTCAGTTTGGATTTTAATCTCTTTAATACGGCCGGAATACCTCCGGCGTATTCAACATCCTCCATAAAATGCGTGCCCGCCGGCTCAATACTTGAAATATGCGGTACGCTCTTGCTTATTTTATCAAAGGTCTTTAAATCCAGGCCAATACCCGCTTCATGGGCGATAGCCATCAGATGCAAAACCGTGTTGCTTGAGCCGCCTAAAGCCATATCCACCATAATCGCGTTTTCCAGTGATTTTTTGGTGATAATATCGGCCGGCTTTATACCCTTGCGCGCCAATTCCACGATCCGCTCACCGCTTGCTTCGGCGATCCTGCGTTTCCTGGCTGAACCGGCCAGGGCAGTACCGCAGCCGGGGATAGACATGCCCATGGCTTCGGTAAGGCAGGCCATCGTATTAGCCGTATATAAACCCTGACATGATCCCTGACCAGGGCAGGCCTCCATCTCTAAGCAGGACAATTCATCGCGCGAGATTTCCCCTTTCTTTGCCCGCGCCATACCTTCATATGTATCATGCACAAAAGCCAGTTTTCTCTTATTGAACCTGCCTGAAAGCATCGGCCCCGCAGTCACGATAATCGCCGGGATATTTAAACGCGCCACTCCCATAAGCATGCCCGGAGTGATCTTATCGCAATTAGTCAGGCAAATGATCCCGTCTAACTGGTGCGCGTTGCAGACGGTTTCTATGGTATCGGCAACGATCTCCCGAAGGGCCAGGGGATAACACATTCCCAAATGGCCCATGGCGATCCCGTCGCAGATACCCGGAACGCCGAATAAAAAAGGCACCCCCTGTCCGTAACAGACCCCGCGTTCAATGAACCTCTCCAGGTCGCGCATGCCGATATGCCCGGGAATAAGATCGGTAAAAGAGGTGGCTATTCCGATAAACGGCCGGTCCAGATCCTTCCTGGATAGCCCGGTAGCGTGTAAAAGCGCGCGGTGCGGAACCCTCTCCAAGCCTTTTTTAATCTGATCTGAACGCATAATCTTTCCTTTCTACTTATCCTACCTCGCTATGCTCGGTAGGATTGCGCCGGACAAAAGCATAAGGTGCTTAGTCGGCGCCTTCGCCGTCATGCACAACACCGGGATGATCATGGCGTTTGCGCGAAATCACTCTCTTTAAAGTAACATATTTATCAATAAGCTGCGCGTTATTCACGGCATTCAGCTGCTTGAAAAGAAAATCAAATTTGTTTTCAATCTCCCCGGCGATCGCATCGCGGGTTTCCTGGGACAAACCCATGATCTCTTTCTTGAACTGGCCTAACGCCTTTTTACGCGTCTTATATAGGAATTGCTCTTCGGTTTCCCCTTCCTTTTTTTCGGAAAGCGCATTGACCTTAAGCCACTCATAGATCTTAGCTTTTAGATCCGCCGGGAAATGTTTGGAATCAAAAATCATATTCTGGAACTGCGTAGCCAGATGCACTTCGCATGCCTCGCATTCCACGAATTTATGGAATGCCTCCTCGGGCAGGGTGGATGCGCCATGCTGCACCGCTCCTCCCAGGCCGAACTCTTTACGGCCGATCTCCCCCAAGTTCTTTAAGGTCTCAAAGTCAAGCTTCACCTGGGCAATGGAACCGTCGGGCAAAACTACTCCACCATGCGATGTCCCGGTCTGGATGGATATCTTGCTTATACCGGTAAGCCCTTTACGCAAGCGCTTCTTAAAACCTTCCATAAACGCGCGCAGGTCCTCAGGGGTGGAATTCTGATGGCCAACCTCGCCGATCTCCCCTCCCACCGAAATAGTTACCCCTTTTGGCTGGATGCGGCGGATAAACTGCGTCAGTTTTGCGCATACCTCATAGTTCAAATATTGCTGATCCTTGACCTTCGGTTTGCTTAAATCAACCAGGGTCGAAGAATCAATATCAATATTGTAAAAACCCGCCTCCACCGCCTCAGTGATCAAAGCCCTCAGGCCGATCATCTCTTTATCCGCGCTCTCCTGGAATTTCTTCAGGTTAGCCTGAAAATGATCCCCCTGGATAAATACGGGGCCGGCGTAATTCTCTTTGATCGCCGCGGCCAAAACTACGGCGGAATACTCAAAGGGCGGCTGATTGGTATAGCCCATCTCGGACTTAGCGATCTCAAAGATAAATGCCTTGGAGTTATTCTTCCTGCCCACCCTAAAAATAGCCCTGGCCAGATCATAGGTCAGGCTGCGCAAGTTTATCGCCGGGACGGTAGAGCCGCTGAATTCATTACGGCCGCGGGCCATATAATAATCATGAATGCTGGAGGGATAAATACCTTTTTTGTAAGCAATAGCCCGGATCTTGGCGGCTAATTTCTTTTTTTCCGCAACATCATCCGTCAAAATCATATCCATCACCAGCTTGTCAATATTTAAAGCCTTTCTTCCCATAGCAGCTACCTTCTCCTTTCATTCCAGATTATCCCCGGCAGGGGACACTTCTCCGATTGGATCCAGAAACGTCCCTAAGTTAGGGTTTTGATCAGGTTGCAGAAATTAGTGATCTTCAGTTCTTTTTTCTTGATAGCCGTCTCGAAATCAACCTCTACGATCCTGCCTCCGGCCAAGCCTAAAGCAATATCGGTCTTTCCTGCGATCAAAGAATCAACCGCCGCCTTACCCAGGTTTAAAGCTATGTCCCGGCTGAGAGCAGTAGGCCGGCCGCCTCTCTGCACATGGCCTAAAACCACTGACCGGGTTTCCAGCCCCGTCATATCGGTTATTTTTTCGGCAATATCCGCGGCTTTACCCGCGCCTTCGGCAACCACGATGATCCAGCTCATCTTCCCGATCAGATTGCCGTGGACTATCTCATGGCAGACCGCCTCAATATCTATCTCTTTCTCCGGGATAAGCACATCCTCGCATCCACCGGCAAGGGCAACGGTCAAAGCGATAAAACCGGAATCCCTGCCCATTACCTCAACCACAAAAATACGCTCCATACTGGTAGCAGTATCGCGGATCTTATCAATGGCATCCAACGCAGTGTTTAACGCGGTGTCAGTACCGATAGTATAATCTATACCGTTTATATCATTATCAATGGAAGCGGCTATACCCACGCAGGGGACCTTATATTTTTCGTAGAAATTATGTGCCGCGGCAAAAGAGCCGTTTCCTCCGATAACTACCAGCCCGCCTATATTATATTTCTTGATAGTTGCATGCGCCCGGGCCTGGCCTTCCTCCGTCTTGAATTCGGTGCAGCGGCCGGTCTTTAAGATCGTCCCTCCCTGGCCGATGATACCGGAAACAGAGCGGTGGCTTAAGAACTTCAGCTCCTCATTGATCAGCCCCCACCAGCCGCGGAATACACCCATAACTTCCAGGCCCTGGTTGATCCCATAACGCACCACCGAACGGATCGCCGGGTTCATCCCCGGGGCATCTCCTCCAGTGGTTAACACCGCAATTCTCTTTATCGCCATACCACCCTCTCCCTACATTCTATATTCTACATTACTACCTACTATTCTTATGTCCCCATCTCCCAGCTTGTCAGGTATTTCTTCTGCTCCGGGGTAAGCACATCTATCCTGATCCCCATGGACTTAAGTTTAAGCCTGGCGATATTCTTATCAATGTCTTCCGGAACCGTATAAACCTGTTTTTTTAGCCTGCGGTAATTCTTAGCCATATATTCAGCGGAAAAAGCCTGGTTGGCAAAAGACATGTCCATAACGCTGGCAGGGTGCCCTTCGGCCGCGGCCAGGTTGATCAGCCGGCCTTCCCCCAGGATATAAATCTTACGGCCATTCCTCAATGTATATTCATCCACAAAATCCCGGGTAGCTCTTTTAGATTTAGCTATTTTTACTAAACCCGGGATATCGATCTCAACATTAAAATGACCGGAGTTAGCTACGATCGCCCCATCCTTCATGATCTGAAAATGTTCTTTGCGTATGACATTGATATCTCCGGTTACCGTAATAAAGATATCTCCTTTTGGGGCAGCCTCTTTTATGGTAGAGGCATAAAATCCGTCCATAGTTGCCTCCAGCGCCCGCAGAGGATCAACCTCAACCACAGTGACTTTGGCCCCCATGCCTTTTGCGCGCATGGCCACCCCTTTGCCGCACCAGCCATAACCGCTCACCACGACATTGGCTCCGGCGATCAATTTATTGGTGGAGCGGATGACCCCGTCAAGGGTTGACTGGCCTGTGCCGTAACGATTGTCAAAAAGATGCTTGGTCATGGCGTCATTGACCGCGATTATAGGATAACGTAATTTTCCTTCCAGGGCCAAAGCGCGCAGACGGATGACCCCGGTAGTGGTCTCCTCCGTTCCGCCGATAATATTGGCATGAATGCTTGGCGGCCGCTGATGAATGCTGCTTACCAGGTCCGCTCCGTCATCCATGGTAATATCCGGCTTAACTGCCAGGGCTGCTTTTATGTGCCTGTAATAAGTTTTGGTATCCTCGCCCTTGATGGCAAAGACCCCGACCTTTAACTCCTTCACTAAAGCAGCAGCTACATCATCCTGAGTGGAAAGCGGATTAGAAGCGCAAATGTACACATCCGCTCCCCCTGATTTCAAAACATCGGCCAGCACCGCGGTCTCGGTAGTCACATGCAGGCAACAGGCGACCTTTAAACCTTTTAAAGGTTTTTCCTTGCTAAACCTCTCTTTGATCAGACCAAGCACAGGCATGCTCCTGGCCGCCCACTCGATCCTTAAGGATCCTCTTTTAGCTAATTTTATATCCTTGATGTCGTAATTCATTTCACCCTTTCTCTGCGCAGAAGCGCGCACCGGCCTTTCCGGTTAGGCCGGGTGTTGCTGAAATTATAAACAACTGGCCTGTTTTTTTAAAGTTTGTATCTTATCCGTCCGCTCCCAGGTAAAAGTCGGCTCCGGCCTGCCAAAATGCCCGTAGCTGGCGGTCTTCCTGTATATGGGCCGGCGTAAATTCAATGACTCAATAATCCCTTTAGGAGTGAGCTGGAAATTCTGCCGGATTAATTTCACCAGGCTATCCTCCGGTATAACCGAGGTCCCCTCGGTCTTTACCATCACCGACAAAGGATCTGCCCTGCCGATAACATAAGCCAACTGAATAAGGCATTTTTCCGCCAGGCCTGCGGCTACGATATTCTTGGCGATATAACGGCACATATAAGCAGCGGAGCGGTCAACCTTGGTGGGATCCTTGCCTGAAAATGCGCCGCCGCCATGGGCGACTGTCCCGCCGTATGTGTCCACGATTATTTTTCTGCCGGTCATCCCCGTATCTGACTGCGGACCGCCGACAACGAATTTTCCCGTCTGATTAACAAAATATTTAGTCTCCTTATCCACCCAGCCTTTAAGCACCGGCCCGGCCACCTCCCTAATGATCTCCTGCCGCGCTTTCTCGGTGATGCGTTTGCCGCTTTTATCCAGGATATCTTCGGTATGCTGCGATGCTAATACAACGGAATCCACGCGCACCGGCTTTCCATTGTCGTATTCAACGGTAACCTGGCTTTTCCCGTCAGGGCCGAGGTATTTCAAGATCTTATCCTTACGCACTTGCGTCAGCCGCATGGCAAGCTTCTGCGCAAGCATGATAGGCAGGGGCATTAATTCCTTTGTCTCTTTGCAGGCATAACCGAACATAAGCCCCTGGTCGCCGGCACCTCCCGTATCCACCCCTTGCGATATATCGGGCGACTGGGCATGGATAGCGTTAAGTATGGCGCAGGTATGGAAATCAAAGCCGTATTTAGGATGGTCATAGCCTATCTCTTCTATTATCTTCCGGCATATCTCATGCACGTGAATGAATTGACTGGTGGTTATCTCCCC
>JAHFFQ010000053.1 GCA_023247875.1 Candidatus Omnitrophota bacterium
GCGCTCCCTTGGGATGATAAAATACCAGGCCTGCGCCTGCTTCCTCATGATAAATATCAAAGAACCCCAGCTGCGGCCCCAGCTTCCTGTGGTCGCGCAGCTTTGCTTCCTCTAAATTCTTTAAATATTCCTCTAATTCTTTTTGCGTATTAAAACAGGTTCCATAGATCCTCTGCAGCATGGGGTTGGTTTCGATCCCATGCCAATATGCCCCGGCAACCGATAATAACTTAAATGCATTGATCTGGCCGGTTGATTTTATGTGCGGGCCGCGGCACAAATCTAAAAAGTGCTCTCCGGTTTTGTAGATAGCAATCTTCTCATCCGGTAAAGCCTGGATAAGCTCAAGCTTATAGTCCTCTTTTAAGTTCTTAAACAACTCAATGGCCGCGCACTTATCCAGTTCCTCGCGCAGGAAGGGCTCATCGCGGGCGATGATCTTTTGCATCTCCCGCTCGATCTTAATTAAATCCTCATCGGTAAATGGCTCTTTTTTATCAAAATCATAATAGAAACCGTCTTCAATTGCCGGGCCGATGGCCAATTTTGCATCAGACCAAAGCTTTTTTACGGCCTCGGCCATGACATGCGAACAGGAATGTCGTAAAGTAGATAGATCCATATTTTATAGTTGCTACAGTTAGATCCTGCGCTACGCAGGATTTCGCTAAATCAAAAATTATTGTGCTCAAAATTCAAGTGGGCCCATGAGGATTCGGACCTCAGACCTTTGCGATGTCAACGCAACGCTCTAACCAACTGAGCTATGAGCCCGAGCACCAATAATCTTTTATCTAGCGAGGCTCCGACGACTTGTACCAAAATTTTTGATACGCTTAGGGGTCGGGGCCTTAATTTATGGGCAAGAAGGGAGTCGGACCCTTACGACCTTGCGGCCAACAGATTTTAAGTCTGTCGTGTATGCCATTCCACCACTTGCCCGCTATAAATTCAGGCGACGAGCGGAATTGAACCGCTGAATAGTTGTTTTGCAGACAACTGCCTTACCACTTGGCTACGTCGCCAAAAGCTAAAAACACTTTTTTACCTCTTTGATAATATCTTCCAGCTGCGCCAAACAACCTATCCCCTCCTTACCGCAGGCAAGCATGCCTTTACGCGGGGGAATAAATCTATAACCGTAAGACTTTAATTTCCGGATGTTGTCCTGCGTGATCTTATTGTTATACATATTCTCATTCATTGCCGGGGCGATTAACATGCCTGCTTTGCTTGCGCAAACCGTACAGGTAAGCAGGTCATCGCAAATGCCGGCAGCTATCTTAGCGATAACATTGGCGGTGGCCGGGGCGATTAAGATCAGGTCTGCAGCCTGAGCCAAGGATATATGTTCGATCTCCCAGGCATCCGGATCATCAAAGATGCCTCCCCCGTAAACGCGCCTGGCGCTTAGGCTCTGAAATACGATCGGCTTGATCAGCTCCTGGGCCTCCTTTGTCATAACCACCGTCACCGTAAACCCGCATTCCTTAAGCCTGCGGATAAGCTCGCAGGCCTTATAAATAGCGATGCTGGCGGTCACGCCTAAGATAATATGTTTTCCGGCTTTTTTCATTATTCCTTTATCTTGGTTTTCCTGGCCTCTATTTTACCCTCGGCGATCTCATACAAAGCAATCGTAGATGGTTTTGCCGTTGAGATACACTCCACTAATTTCGGCTGTCCCTCGGCGATCTCCAGCGCCCTTTTGGAAGCCAGAATTACCAGCTTATAAATCGAGCCCAAGCTTTTGTCTAAAAGTTTCTCTCTTCCCTCGTATCTCATTTCCCCTCCAGTCAAGAAAATAGCTGTTAAGAACCAATGTGCGTTAGAATGATCTCTTTCAACTCTTTAAGTGCCACCTGCAGGTTATTGTTCAGGATACAGTAATCAAAACCAGGAGCGGCGGAAAGCTCCCGTGCCGCAAGCTTTAAGCGCTGGGCCACCTCTTTTTTGTCGGTAGATTTGGAACGGCCTTCAATCCTTGCCTTTAGCGTTTCCAGTGAGGGCGGGAGGACAAAAACCGTTACTGTATTTTGCGGGTAGATTTTCTTAAGGATCGCAGCACCCTTAAGATCCAGGCAAAAACCGATATGCCCGCCCTTTTTAAGCCGGGCCTCTACATGCTCTCTGGGCGTTCCGTAATAATAGCCCAAATACCTGGTCCATTCAAGAATTTTTTTAGCTTTTAACAGGCGGCTAAATTCATCCGGGGAAACAAAAAAATAATCCTTACCATCCCTCTCCTGACAACGCCTGGGCCGGGTGGTAAGAGAGCGCGATTTTATAAGCAATTTACTGATTTCTCTGTCTTGAGTTAACTTGTTCAGGAGGGTAGTCTTGCCTGAGCCCGAAGGCCCGGAGATAACGAATATCTTGCCCTGCTTCTTGTGTCCTCTGGCGGTTTTCACTACTCGATATTCTGCACTTGTTCGCGGATCTTCTCGATCTGGCTTTTCATCTGTACGGCGCACCCGGAGATAACCGGGTCAAATGACTTGGCTGCCAGTGTATTAGCCTCCCGCTGCATCTCCTGGGTGATGAAATCAAGCTCTTTGCCTATGGGCCCGCCTTTGGCGATCTTCTGCTGAAAATTCTTGATGTGAAAATTCAGGCGGTCTACTTCTTCGGAGATATCCGCGCTTTTTAAAAAAGCCAAGCGCTCCTCCTCTGCCTGAATCTTCTTTAGCCGGCTTTTTGAAGCTACCCCAAAACGTTGCCTTATGACAATCAGGTCTTTTTTCAGCAGCCCGCTTCTGTTCCTCAATAAATCCGCCAGGGCTTTACCTTCCTTCCGCCTCGTCTTTATCAACTCTGCCAGCGCCAATTTAAGCAGAGGCAAAAGGCGCTCCCAGATATGCAGACCTGCCGGCTTATTCTCTTTGAGGGCAAGGACCCCGGGCAGACGGATCAAAGAATCCAAAGTCAAACCATTCTTAATTTTAAATTCATTCTTTACGCTGTTTAGCTCGCGCAGGTAATTCTTCAAAAGCCTGCGGTTTACAAAGATCCCCTGCGCCTCTTCCCCTTTTATGTTTATGGCGCAAAAAACCCTTCCCCGCCTGATCTTTGTTTCAATCTCTTTCTTTAGTTTGTCCTCAAGGGAAAGCATCCCGTCAGGTAAATGAAAAACGCTCTCCAGGAATTTGTGGTTTGTGCACCTTAACTCCACGCTTATCCTGCCGATAGAGTTAACCTCTGCCTCGCAACTGCCAAAACCGGTCATACTGCTGATCATTTCTACCTCTTTTAAGCCCAGAGCATGCTCCGGAGCTCTTTTTGGACTACCTCTTTTGCCGGGTAAAGATCGACGATAATCTCATCAGGGCCAAACCAAAGTTTTATCTCCCTCTCTGCCTCCGGCTCATTTGATGAAACATGAATTACGTTCTCATAAATGCCGGAGGTAGTGATCCTGCCGTAAGAACCGCGGATAGAAGTAGGATCCGCCTCCTCGGGGTTAGTGGCCCCGGCTAAGTCGCGGCATTTCTTGATCGCATCCTTGCCCCAATAAACCAAAGCCATGACCTTCTTGCGGTCATGCAATTCTCCCTGCAGATATTTAATTATTTCTTTAAAAAATGGCTTGTCCTTCAAATGCCGGTAATGCTCCTCGGCCAACCCCTGCGATACACGCACCATTTTCGCGGCAACTATTTCAAGTTTTGTTTCCGACAGGCGCGTCAGGATATTGCCGGTGAGGGATTTTTTTAACCCGTCGGGCTTAATGAGTATTAAAACTGCCTGGTTCATTAACTGTTCCCTCCCTTAATAACATTTACGATGCGCTCAAGGTCCTCCTGCGAATAAAATTCAATGTTGATGTGCCCGCGTTTTTTCCTTTTGCTGATCCTTACCTTGGTGGCCAAAGCGTGTTGCAGTTGCTCCTCAAGAATAGCGACAATCGGCTCGCGCTGACCGGCTCCGATCTTACGTTTAACGGCTTTCGGCCGGCTGCTCTTGATCAAGCTCTCCAGTTCGCGCACAGAAAGCCCCTTAGAAATAATATCCTGGGCGAGTGAGCGTTGACGGTTTACATCTTCAACCTCAAGCAGGCTGCGGCCATGCGCAAAACTGATCCGGCCTTTTTTCATCTCATCCTGGATCTCATGCGGCAGCTTAAGCAGCCGCAAGGTATTTGTAATAGTAACTCTGGCCTTCCCCAAGACCTCGCTTATTTTTTCCTGGGTGACATTGAATTTGTCCAAGAGGTGCTGATATGCATGCGCCTCTTCAATAGGATTCAGCCCCTCCCTCTGGATATTCTCGATCAACGCCAGCTCCAGCGAATCCTGATCGGTAACATCGCGCACTATAATCGGTATCTCTTTTAACCCTAATGAGTTGGCAGCGCGCAACCTTCTCTCCCCAGCGATCAACTCATAGTTGTCACCTTTGCGCCTGACCAAGAGTGGCTGGATAACACCTTTTTCTTTTATAGACTGGGCCAGCTCTTCAATGCTCTGTTGGTCAAAATCTTCTCGCGGCTGAAAAGGATTTGGTTTTATTTGCCCGGATTGGACATAAACAATCTCTTCTTTATGCGCCGCGCTCTCCACTGTTTTTTCCGGAATTAAAGCGCCAAGACCTTTTCCTAAAGCTCTTCTTTCCATTAAACCTCTCCTTGTCTACATAGACAACACCCGCGCAATATGCGCTACCTTGCGCACGCCGACGCAATACCTGTAGGCGCCGGGCGCTTATTAGCGCGGGGTGTCTTGTGAAATTTTGGAATCAGTATTGAGCGCCAAACCCAGCATCTCCCTGCTTAGCTCCGAATATTTCTGCGCGCCAAGAGAATCAGCATCATATAAAGCAATTGGCTTTCCAAACCCCGGGGCTTCGGTAAGCCGGATATTCCTGGGGATTACGGTGTTATAAACTTTATCTTTAAAATGATTGCGCGCTTCCTGAATAACCTCTTTGGTAAGATTGGTACGAAAATCTGCCATGGTTAACAATACCCCCTCGATCTCCAACGAAGGATTAAGATTTTCTTTCACAAGTCTAATAGTATTATGGAGTTGCGTCAAACCTTCCAGTGCATAATATTCACACTGCACCGGGATGATCACTGAATCAGCGGCACATAAACCGTTAATAGTCAATAGCCCCAGTGACGGCGGTGAATCAATGATGATGAAACCATAATTCTCTTTTTCTTTTTGCAGGGCTCTTTTTAACCTATATTCGCGGCCCAATGCACCAACCAATTCCACCTCTGCCCCGGTTAAATCCAGGTTAGAAGGAGCAAGCAGAAGATTATCGACCATTGTCTTCTGTAAAATGTCGCCGAGGTTTAACTCTTCTAGTAAAACATGATAAGTGCTTTTCTTAATATCGTGCTTGTTGATCCCTATGCCGCTAGTGGCATTTGCTTGAGGGTCCAAGTCAATAAGCATAACCTTCTTACCAGCCATAGCCAGAGATACGGAGAGATTAATGGATGTAGTGGTTTTGCCTACACCACCTTTTTGATTGCAAACCGCAATTATCTTACCCATTGGCATTATTATAGTTACAAATAGTTCCCCGGGGAACCCCGTCTTTTCTTTAAGCTAATTATCCCAAATATGCAACAATTGTCAAGTGTTTTCTTGAGCACCCTAAGCTTCTGTCTGGCGAAATTCCGCCGAGTTTACGAGGCGGAATCTTTATCTGCAATTACAGTGACGCGCACTTTAACCGGCTTAGCTCCCGGCATCCCAAAAAGCCCTTTTTTCCCTTCCGATAGTGTCTTGATCTTCACGCACTTACGCGGCAGCTTAAGTATCTGCAGGGCATTTTTGATAGCCTCTTCTACGGTTTTACCTTCCGTTTCTATAGATTTTTCATTCTTCATTTCTGGCTGTTAACGCGGAATTGATATGTGAGCATTAATGCACTATTTACAAACCAGTAAAGCACTAACCCTGATGGCATTTGATAAAAAATAACCCCAAACATAATCGGCATTATAACAGACATCATTTTTTGTTGCTGAGCTGCTTCTCCGGTTGCTTTAGCCATAGAGATCTTTTGCTGCACAAACATGCCAATGGCCATAAGAATAGGCAATATATTAATATGGTTTCCTAAAAAAGGTATTGAATTTTTTAAGGTGAAAAGGTGGTCTGGCGCAGAAAGATCTTTAATCCATAAGAACTTGGCTCCTCTCAACGCGACAGAACGGATCAATGCCTGATAAAGAGCAAAGAAAATAGGCATTTGCAACAACAGGGGCAGGCAACCACCTAGTGGGTTAACCTTATGCTCCTTATAGAGTTCCATTATTTCCTTATTCAATCTTTGCGGGTTATTTTTAAGCTCATTACGTAAGGCCTCGATCTTGGGTTGCAATAACTGCATCTCCTTCATTGAGCGCATCTGCTTTAAAGTGAGCGGGAAAAGCGCAAGGTAAACTACAAGGCTTAAGATGATTATAGCCAGGCCCCAGTTATGCACTAAGCTGTAAAAAAAGCCTAGTAATTGTAAAAGAAGCTGAGCAATAAAGTCGAATGTTCCGTAGTAAATTATAGCTGACCACCCGGGCTTTATGTTGCTAATGGTTTTTGAATCCTGTGGCCCTAAATAAATGCGATATAATTGTCCAATCTGGTCACCTGGCTTTAAATTGATCTCTCTTTCCTGTATGCCGACTTCAGATCTTTGGGCATTGAGTTTCTTAATATAGCCATTACTTGCTTCGCCAACCGGTTCAACAATAGCACAAAAATACTGGTCGCGTAAACCTATATATTTTACATCCTGGCTAGCAAACTCTTTGCCTGCTCCAAGATGCCAGTTCTTCTCCCCGCCCCCCATAAAAACACCATAATAACGTAACTGGGGATTCTTTGGAGAGAGATCCAGTACTCCTAAGGTTAAGCGAGGTGTTAGTAGAAAGGGGAAGGGTGATAAATTGCGGGTCTGAATCTTTAACTCTATGGAATAACTGTCTTTAGAAAAATGAAATTCTTTATAAATCTGTTTATTGCGATCCTGATAAACAAAAGAAATGGAATCTTGGTTTATTTTCTCCAACTTAAACAAATTATTGCCATCACTGTAAAAACCATCTACTAACGGCAGGCTATGATCCAGCTTAACCTTAAAGATGACCTCGGTAATGGCTGCTTTTGCAACGTCAAAAATTATTTCCCGGTTATCCTGTTTAAAGCTTATAAGCTCTTTTACGACTTCTTTTGGAGAAAGTATGGGGGCTTGAACAACTGCTGGGGAAGCACTGCTGGTATTAAGTGCTATAGATTGCGTAACCTGTTTGTTATCAATCAGTTGGGTCTTATTAACCAGGGCTGACCAACTTAACATTATCAAAAGCGATAAAGCAATAGCCAGCACTAAGCGTTTGTCCATAAATTTTATATTAAGGGATCGTAACCTGACCGGCCAGAGAAAGGATGGCAGCGGGATATTCTTGTCAGACCCTTCAATACTCCTTTAATAATTCCGTATTTTGAAATTGCTTGTTTGGTATATTCGGAGCAGCCTGGCTCAAAGCGGCATGTCTCCGGCAGGATAGCCCTCAGATATTTCTGATAAACCGTAATTAACCCTTGTACCGCCCCTGCAAGCCTCAAACGCAAAGCTTCCGCCTGCCTTTCTTCCGTCGACGCGCCAAGAGACTACGCCCGGATTTAGTAGCCATTTTGCTGCGGAAACCGTGGCGTTTCTTGCCCACGATGTTTGTTGGCGTTTTTAAATTCTTCTTCATTTTTTAAAGCTCCTTTTTTAAACAAGCCTCCTTGATTTTGTGAATTGTAACACACATTTTCCAGGCGGTCAAGTTTTTTGTTGACGCCCCTGCATATTATTGTATAATAAATGGCGTTTAACTTTTTTGCTTGTAAGGATTTTACTCTCTGTTATAATGGCATTGTTTGAGGTAGGGTTGAGTTCGATTTTTATCCACAGACTTATGCAAGCTGTGCATAAACTGTTAATTCTGTTGACCCCGCCAGATGATTATGTCCTCTGACGAGATAAATTTTTTCTAACGGGTAAATATGCTTGAGATTAACCAACGGTGGGAAGAAGCGCGGGACTACTTAAGAAGCAAGCTTGGGGAGACCATTTTTGCCACTTGGATTGCCCCCCTGAAATTTGCTGTCAAGGACAATCATGAAATCAACCTGGAAGCGCCGGACCAATTTTTTAAAGATTGGGTTGAGAAACATTACCTCAATTCTATAGAAGAGGCTCTTAAGCTCCGCGGATTGAATAATCTGTTAGTAACGTTGAGCGTGGGTAGTGCGCAAAGCCATCCTGTCCAGGGAAAGGCGCCGGAACCCAATATCAAAACCAGCCAGGGTGCGGGATATATTAATCTTAACTCGCGCTATACCTTCGAAAATTTTGTCGTGGGTTCGGGCAATCGTCATGCGCACGCTTATTCACTGGCAGTAGCTAATGCCCCGGCTAAAACGTATAACCCGCTCTTTATTTACGGAGGGGTGGGGTTGGGCAAAACCCACCTGATCCAGGCGGTCTGCCATCATATAAAAAACTCTTCGCCGAGCGGGATCAAAATATGTTATATATCCAGCGAAAAATTCACCAATGAGCTGATCGACGCCATACAGCATCATTCCACCGCGTCATTTCGCCAAAAATACCGCAATGCCGATGTCCTGGTTATTGATGATATCCACTTTATTGCCGGTAAAGAATCAACCCAGGAAGAGTTTTTCCACACCTTTAACACTCTTTACGATGCGCATAAACAGATTGTGTTCTCATCAGACCGGCCGCCCAAGGAAATCGCTAATTTGCAGGAACGCCTGGTGTCGAGGTTCGGCTGGGG
>JAHFFQ010000054.1:0-1958 GCA_023247875.1 Candidatus Omnitrophota bacterium
TGCTGATAGTGACTGTTCCCCCTTCAGGCATGGATTGGTAAGCATTTATGAGCAAATTGAGAAAAACCTCCTGCAACTGGTGCGGGTCTCCATTTATGCGGGGGATGTTTTTCTCAAATTCTTTTTTAATTTTAATTTCAGCTGCCGGAAGAGCATTGCAGCAAATAAGCGGTAAAACCATTTCAATAACCTCGTTTATTTCGACCTCTTTAAAAGCCGGGGTAGTTTTATGCGAAAACTTTAAGATACCATCTACAAGCTTGCGGATGCGCTGGACCTGGTTGTCGATCAAATCAAGCCCTTTGATCAACTTCTGGCTGTCCCTTTCCTCCTTCAGTAATTCTGCCCTTCCGGATATCACCAGCAGTGGATTATTGATCTCGTGAGCTATGCCGGCGGAAAGCTGTCCGAGGGCCGCCAGTTTTTCCGCCTGAAATGCCTGATACTCGATCTTTTTCCTCTCGGCTATATCTTTGGCAATAAAAATATATCCGGAAGGCTTGCCGCCTGAATCCAAAAACCGGTTGACGGTCAAGATGACCGGGATCGCCTCTCCGGTTTTAGTAAAAAGCCCGGTTTCGGTTTCGTATTTACCCAGGCGGCGGACATTTTCCAAAATAGACTCTAAGCCGGTGCTGGATGCTCCGGTGCCGTGCAGGATTCCGGCATGCTTAAAGATAATATCCCGTTTGCTCCAGCCCAACATCGCCTCTGAACCCATTCCGAAATAAGTGATAAAACCGTCCGGATTAGTCAGGTATAATGCGTATTCTTTTATCCCGGATAATATGTCCTTAAAAGTCTTATCTATATTTTTTGAAGGGCTTGTCTTTTCTCTTGCTTCAGTAATATCCTGGCCGATCAATATGTTTCCCTCGGCCTGATCTTCGCCATTCTGAACAGGAGCCAAATTCCAGGAGATAAGCCTTTCATTGCCATCCTTATCCAGGATAACCCCCTCAAAATCCTTTTCCCTCTTTAGCTCCATGGATTCATCCATTACCGCTTTCAGCATATCTTTCTTAAGCACGCTGCTCTTATCGCGGAATAAAACCTCAAGCCAGTTTTTACCGGTAATATCCCCGTCAGAAAGCCCGGTAATATCCATCGCTTTCTTATTGCAGAAAAGGATGTTCTTATCCCGGTCCAGATAGATTACAATTACCCCGGCGTTATCCAGCAGTTTATGCAGCATTTCTGTGTTTTCCTTGATGGCAGTGCTCATTTTTTTTAGTTAAGCGGGAGAGGGGAATCGAACTTAAAATTTCCCTCTCTTAGCTGCCTGAAATTTTAATCCTGAGGCCAACGGACGAAGGACCTATTTCAGGGTCATCTGTTTCTATTTAAGCGGGAGAGGGGAATCGAACCCCCATATATAGCTTGGAAGGCTATTGTTCTACCACTGAACTACTCCCGCACTACCAAGTGCGCACCGACGCAATTTGCCCACAAGGGCAACACCAACGCAATACCGCATAAGCGTTGGGTGACTATCTCCATCCTCGGGTGCTGCATGATCAAAATGGTGGGCAGGAGAGGATTCGAACCTCTGAAGCACAGGTGCAACAGATTTACAGTCTGTCCCCTTTGGCCACTTGGGTACCTGCCCATAACAAAACATATTTTAAAATTCAGCCGGCGAGAGGAATCGAACCCCCGACCATCTGTTTACAAAACAGACGCTCTACCAACTGAGCTACGCCGGCACTAGCTGCATCTCTTAAGCGCATCCGGGATCCGGTTGATGATATCCGATGCGATCAAACCCATCTGCGTCTTATCCTTAGCCGCTATATCCCCGGCCAGGCCGTGGATATAGACAGCGTATTTAGCGGCACTAAACGCCTCCAACCCCTGGCCCAGGAATGCTCCCGCTATACCGCTGAGCACATCACCGCTGCCGGCTGTGGCCATTCCCGGGTTGCCGGTTTTGTTCAGATACAACTGGCCCCGGCTGC
>JAHFFQ010000054.1:2058-8798 GCA_023247875.1 Candidatus Omnitrophota bacterium
CTAAACGCCTCCAACCCCTGGCCCAGGAATGCTCCCGCTATACCGCTGAGCACATCACCGCTGCCGGCTGTGGCCATTCCCGGGTTGCCGGTTTTGTTCAGATACAACTGGCCCCGGCTGCCGGCTACAAGGGTATTGTGGCCCTTAAGGATAATTGTATTATTATAATATTTAGCGTACTTTTTCGCAACCAATTTCCTGTTTTTTTGCACCCTGACTAGACCTAATCCAAAAAGACGGCTAAGCTCTTTTTGATGCGGGGTAAGCATAGTTACGCCTTTATGGTTTTTTAATATTTTCAAGTTCTTACTAAGAGCATTGAGGCCGTCGGCATCGATAACCGCGGGGATGGCGCAATTATTTATAACTTTCCTTATCAACGCGTAAGTTGACTTATTCTTCCCCAGCCCCGGGCCGATAACCAGCACATCCGCCTGCTTAAGCATCCGGAGGATTTTAGTAAAGGCATTAAGGTTCAGCGTCCCCTCTCTTGTTTCCTCTAGAGGCAAGGTCATAACCTCTCTGGGTTTGATCTTGATCACCGCCAGATTTATGCTTTTCGGCAGCCCCAGCGTCACTAACCCCGCCCCGGAACGTAAAGCCGCCTCCGCGCAAAGTAAACCTGCTCCTGAGAATCTCGCAGAGCCCGCCAGGATAAACAGGTGGCCGTAATCACCTTTATGACTCTCAGCTTTTCTTTGTAACAACCGCGCTGGCAACCGCATAGGTTTTAACATGCGAAATTGAAATATGCACGTCGATATTTTTACCTCTTCCGTTAAGAAAACGGCAAGATGGCTTTCCTTGTTTATCGTTATCTATCTGAATATCCTTCCAGGAGATCCCGCTATCACCGGCTGCCTTAAAAACCGCCTCTTTAGCGGCAAACCTGCCGGCTAAATGCTGATAAAGGGAGGTTTTGTTTTTGGCGTTCCTTAATTCATCTTTGGTAAAGACCCGCGCCAGAAAGTCATCCCCCCACCTTTCAACCGCCTGGCGGATACGCCTGACTTCGGTGATATCTACCCCGGTCCCGATAAGCATTACCTGGCCAACCTCCGCATCTCTTCCACCGCTTTGAATAAACCCACATATATCGCTTTGCAGATAATGGAATATCCGATATTAAGTTCTCTTATCCCGTTGATTCCGGCGATGCGCCTGACATTGGCGTAATCCAGGCCGTGGCCGGCATTAACGGATAAACCGATACCCCCGGCGTAATTGACCGCCTGTTTTATTTCATTAAAGAATCTTTCTTTCTCTTTATTGCCTTTTGCCTCGCTGTAACGGCCGGTGTGCAATTCGATTATCCCGGCGCCAATTTTTTTGGAGGCATCGATTTGTTTTTTGTCAGGATCAATGAACAGGCTTACCAGGATACCCGCCTTTTCAAGCTTCCCGATGGCAGTGGATATCTTTTTAAAGTTAGCCGCTACATCCAATCCTCCCTCGGTGGTCAGCTCTCTCCTGTGTTCCGGCACAAGGGTAGCCTGGTAAGGTTTTATTTTACAGGCGATACTGACGATAGAGGGAGCTATGGACATTTCAAGATTAAGCCTGGTTTTGATTTTTTGGCGCAAGAGAAGGATATCCTTGTCCTGAATGTGCCTGCGATCCTCCCTCAAGTGGGCCACAATACTGTTTGCTCCTGCCTTTTCACATAAGTATGCCGCATATACAGGATCAGGCACAAGCCCTAGCCGGGCCTGGCGCAAGGTCGCCACATGGTCTATATTCACACCTAAATCAGGCATAACTTAACGGTTGGACTCCCCTCTGACATAAAACCAGAGAATAATTGCCAGGATCAAAGAAATAAACTTTAACCAGGGGTGGCAAGTGAATAAAAGTTTTACGCGGTAAAGAATATTTATCCCGTGCTTAAGCTTCATTTTTTGCCTTAATTAACCCTTTTATCTTGGACCCCAGTTCTGCGCTGCCTAAATCCTTATAAAACTTCTTGCGATAGATCACTGAAATATCGCGCCTCTCCTCGGAAACAACGATTAAAATAGCATCCGTCTCTTCCCCTAAACCCAATGCCGCCCTGTGCCGGGTCCCGAAGACCCGGCTTAGCTCCTGGTCAGCAGTCAACGGGAAAATGCAGGCCGCGGCTGCGATCCTGCCATTCTGGAGGACCAGGCCTCCATCGTGGAGCGGATTGTTAGGGGTAAAGATCGCTTCAATCAGCTCCGCGGATACGCGGGAATCTATGATTTCACCGCTTTGTATGTATGGAGCCAGAGAATCGTTTTTCTCAATGGCGATCAATCCTCCCAGTTTATTTCTTGCCAGGTTTTCGCAGGCCTGGACAATCTGCCCGACAATAATATCCAGCTCTTTTTCTCCGGGGGCATTTCTAAAGAGCTGCCGCTTGCCTAACCGGGCCAGGCCCTGCCTTATTTCCGGATGGAAGATGACTAATATGGCGATAACCGATATACCAAAGAGCTTCTTCATCAGCCAATCTAAAACCTCTAAATCAAGTTTCTGGGCAATGAAGAAAGCGAGTAACAAAATTATTACCCCCCGTAACACCTGCAAAGCCCTGGTGCCTTCAAAAAAACGCATCAGCTGGTAAATAGCAAACCAGAGGATAATGATCTCGGTAAAAGGCTTCCAGTATTGGATCATATCAGGCATAACTTTCCTTCTTTACAGCCGAAACTATCTTTAAGGCCTGGTTGAGCTCTTTTACGTCATGCACGCGTAATATATGAACCCCTCTCTCTGCCGCCATTACCCCTGCGGCAACCGTGCCTAAGGCCAGGTCAGAAGGACTTGGCCCCAAAATCTTGGCGATGAAAGATTTTCGTGAAGCCCCCAAGAGTATGGGCTTTCCCAGGATCTTGAAATCTGAAAGTTTGTTGATTATTTCAAGATTATGCCCGGGTTTTTTGCCAAATCCGATCCCCGGGTCAATGACGATCTTAGCGGGTTCTATACCGCATGCCTCCGCAGATTCGATCGCCCTTTTCAAATAAGTAATGATATCATCGATTAAAGAATGGTAGGCGATCGACCTTTGCATATTCACTGGCCTGCCGGGCATGTGCATAATTACCACAGCAGCCTTATGACCGGCTGCTATCTTGCTCATGCGTTTGTTCCTTAGCCCGGAAATATCATTCACCATTTGCGCCCCGGCTTCCAGGGCAGCCTTAGCCACCTCCGGCTTACTGGTATCAATGGAGATCGGTGCTTTGATTTTTTTGGTCAGTAATTTTATTACGGGTACGGTACGCCGTATCTCTTCTTTAGCGCTGATGCTTTTCGCACCCGGACGGCTGGACTCTCCTCCCACATCAATAATATCAGCCCCATCTTTCACCATTCCTTCGGCCTTTTTCAGGGCAAGTTTAAGGTAGTCCCTGCATTTTTCCCCGTATAGTCCGTCACCGCTGAACGAATCAGGGGTCATATTTATAATACCCATAATATGCGTCCTTTTGCCCAGTTTTAAAGAAGCATTCCTTAGGGATAAAGTAAAATCATTCTGCGCATAGCTCTTGATGCCTTTAGCCAGTTCATTTGCTAACTTATGCAAGCCAAAGGGCTGAGAGCTTAATTTGCGTGTAAGGCGGTTTAGCTGGTCGAGTGTGGCGATAATAAGGCATCCGGTTTCTTTTGCCCGGCCTGTAAGCGCGCCGCGCGCGACGGCCGCCTCAGCCCCTAAAGAAAGCGACTCCTGTTTTATGATATTGGCGCTGATATTTGATATGGCATTGAGCCGGACCAGGAAGGATGTGGCCTTAGGTAGCATGATTTTAATCCCATAGGGATCAACTCCTATATCACGCATGACCTTTTCTACTTCATTTTCGCAGTTGAACCGGAAGATACGCATTTAGTTAAACCAGGTCTTTTTTTTCAATCCCTATGAGTTTTTTGACCTCTTCTCCGCTCAAGACCTCTTTTTCCATGAGCGCGCTGGAAAGCATCTTTAATTTATCCAGGTGGCTTCTTAATAATTCGATAGATTTCGCGTAAGCTGAGGCCACTAAATTCTTTACCTCTTCATCGATTATGCGGGCGGTGTCTTCGCTGTAATTTTTCTCTTCCATGATGTCCCGGCCCAAAAACACCAAACCCTCTCTTCTTCCTAAAGTAATATTACCCAGCCGTTCCGACATGCCAAACTGGGTGACCATGCGCCTGGCCATTCCGGTAGCCACCTCTAGATCATTTTGCGCTCCGGTGGTAACTTCACTCAGATTTATTTCCTCAGATGCCCGGCCGCCTAAGATCATGGTGATTTCGGCGATTAATTCCGTCTTGGTCCAATAATGCCTGTCTTCAAGCGGAGGGGTAAAAGTATATCCTCCGGCCAGGCCGCGGGGAATTATGGATACCTTTTTTAAAGGATTTACCTCCGGTAAAAGCAGGGATAATAGAGCGTGCCCTGATTCGTGCAGGGCAGTGATCTGTTTTTCTTTTTTAGATATGATATGGCTTTTTTTCTCCGGGCCCATAAGCACCCGTTCGACAGATTTATCAAAATCTACCTCTTCAACCGCCTCTTTATTATTTCTGGCAGCCATAAGCGCGGCTTCATTGCAAAGATTAGCCAGGTCCGCTCCGGAGAACCCCGGGGTCTGGCTGGCAACGGATTTTAAATCAACTGAAGGGGCCAATTTGATCTTGCGGGTATGCACCTTGAGTATCTCCTCCCTCCCTTTAATATCGGGAAGATTTACGATAATGGTGCGGTCAAATCTTCCGGGCCGCAATAACGCAGGATCCAGTGTATCCGGCCGGTTGGTGGCGGCAATAAGGATAAGGCCCTGCTGGGCGTCAAAACCGTCCATTTCAACCAGCAATTGATTAAGCGTTTGCTCACGCTCATCATGGCCTCCGCCGATCCCGGAAAAACGCAGGCGGCCTACCGCGTCAATTTCATCAATGAATATGATCGCCCCTTTTCCCGAGACCTTACCGGCTTTTCTTCCTTGTTCAAAAAGGTCGCGCACGCGGCTTGCCCCCACACCCACAAACATCTCTACAAAATCAGAACCTGATATGCTGAAAAAAGGCACTCCCGCCTCCCCGGCAACTGCCCGGGCGATAAGTGTTTTGCCGCATCCCGGGGGGCCAACCAAAAGAACACCCTTAGGGATCTTTCCGCCCAGCCTCTGGAATTTTTTGACATCTTTAAGGAATTCAATAACTTCTTTCAGTTCCTCCTTGGCTTCATCTACACCTGCGACATCATTAAAAGTTGTTTTTTCAGTCTCCCCCTGGATTTTCGGCTTGATCTTACCGAATGACATAACCCGGTTCCCCAGCTGCTCACCCTTGGCAGCCATCATCC
Organism: Candidatus Omnitrophota bacterium; assembly: GCA_023247875.1. GTDB lineage: Bacteria > Omnitrophota > Gorgyraeia > Gygaellales > Profunditerraquicolaceae > UBA6249. Next base: position 7,373 of record JAHFFQ010000054.1, read on the forward strand.
ACCAGAAGAAGATAAGCAGCAGTATCGGCCCCAGGTTGAATAACAATGAAACCCAGAAAGTGCGCGCAGGCTTTACCTCAAAATTCTTCAGGTTTTGGCGCATCAGGCTGAGCATCTCCGGGTCATTGTCGGGGATATTCACAAAAAACCTTGAATTATCCGAGAAATCTCCCTGCAAAATACTTTCAGTCTTGGTAACCTTCTTTATGCGATCGGGGTTATCCTTTAGGGTCTGGTAAAACTGGCTGTATGATATCTCCTTGGGCACTCCTGCCATAGGCATGTTGTTGAAGGTATTCACCAGCATGATAAAGAAGAAAATAGCCAATAGCCAGCCGAAAGGAAAACGCTTAAATACATTGTTATTCTTGGATTTAGGTTTATTTTGTGTTGGCATTTTATTTCTCCGGGTTTAAAACGTGAATTAGATTTTTATTATATCCGCAAAAGAATGTAAAATCAAGTATTTTATGGATTTAACGCGGGTAAAAACGCAGGAAATTACGGGTTTTTTGCACCGATATACCTTTGGGAAGGTCAACCACCGAGCCCTCCGGACGCCTGGCAAGCAAATCTTCTATTTCCCTGATGTGTTGAAAAGTTATCCTGCGGGTATCCCCCTGCAGGCAGGCTATGCATTGCCTTATTTTAAGCCGCAGGATCGCCGGATGCAGTTTTGAGGCCTTTGTTATATTAAGCCGCAGCTTGTTTCCTTTTAGTGAGCGCCTGGCAAGTTGATCCAGGTATTCGTAATCATAGGAAACACTCTCAGCCAGGTTAGCCAGCACCTCGGAAATATTCTTGTTGTATTTACTTTTTAGCAAAGGGACCAGGTTATGGCGGATCCTATTCCGCATGAAGATATCTTCTTTGTTGGTCGGGTCGATCCTGGGCCTTATCTTCTTGCTTCTTAAGAAGCTTTCTATTTCTTTTCGGCTAGTCTCTAAAAATGGCCTGATAAAGATAGCCCCGCGGATCTTTCGTTTTGCGGATATCCCGGATAATCCCGATAAACCTGTCCCCCGCAGGAGGCGCATAAGCACGGTTTCTGCCTGGTCATCAAGATTGTGCCCCAGGGCGATCTTATCCGCCTTGATCTCCCGGGCAAGGTTAACCAAAAAATCCAACCTTTTTTCCCGGCAAAGCTCCTCAAGTGAGCCTTTTATATGCGCAGTTTTTAAATTTATTGTTTTGATAGTGACGGAAATATTTAACTTCTCCCCCCACTTTTTGACAAAAACAGCGTCATCACTAGAGCCGGGCCGCAGCATATGGTCCATATGCGCAATATGCAGGGAAAGCCCCCATTTCTTTCTTAAGGCATTCAGCTGCAAAAGAAGGCACAGAGAATCCGGCCCGCCGGAAACAGCGACCAGAATTTTATCTTTTTTTCTCAGCAACCCATATCTTTTAATCGTTAGCAGGA
>JAHFFQ010000055.1 GCA_023247875.1 Candidatus Omnitrophota bacterium
ATGGCTAAATATATCTTTATAACCGGCGGGGTGATTTCAAGCTTAGGCAAGGGGATCGCCTCGGCCTCCATCGCCAAGATCCTGGAATCGCGCGGCCTAAAAGTCACATTGATGAAGCTTGACCCTTACATCAATGTTGACCCCGGGACAATGAATCCCTATCAGCACGGGGAGGTCTATGTTACCGATGACGGTGCGGAGACCGACCTGGACCTGGGGCATTATGAAAGGTTTACCCGGGCGAAGATGACCAAATTCAACAATGCCACGACGGGACAGGTTTACAACGCGGTAATATCCCGCGAGCGCAGGGGGGATTATTTAGGCAAGACCATCCAGGTTATTCCTCATATTACAGCCGAGATAAAAGAGCGCATCAAAAAGGTTGCCCAGGTAAGCGCAGCGGAGATCGTTTTGATCGAGGTCGGCGGGACTGTGGGCGATATTGAGAGCCTTCCTTTCTTAGAGGCAGCGCGGCAATTCAAACTTGACGCCGGGGAAAAGAATGTCCTTTACATACACCTTACTCTTGTTCCTTACATAAAGGTCGCTGATGAGATAAAGACCAAGCCCACCCAGCACAGCGTGCAGACATTGCGCGAGATCGGCATCCAGCCGGATATATTGATCTGCCGTACGGAAAAGCCGCTCTCCGATGAGGTCAAAGAGAAGATATCTTTATTCTGCAATGTGCGCAAACAGGCGGTCATTGAGTCGCGCGATGTAGAGTCGATTTATCAGGTGCCCATGGTTTTTAAGGCGCAGATCCTGGATGAAATAATCCTCAGCCATTTTAATTTGATTTCAAGGCCCTCGGATTTAAAGGATTGGGAGAGGAATGTGGTAGAGCGCCTGTTTTCTCCGAAGGGGACGGTTAGGGTGGCTGTGGTGGGTAAATATATCGGCCTGCAGGATGCCTATAAATCCATCTATGAGGCGATCACACACGCCGGGATAAGCAACCAATTAAAGATAGAAGTTAGAAAGATTGACTCCGAAGATATAGAAAAGCAGGGCCCCGAAAAGCTGCTTGAATGCGTGGACGCGATTTTAGTTCCCGGAGGGTTCGGTAACCGGGGCATCGAAGGCAAGATCAAGGCGATCGAGTTTGCCAGGAGGAAGAAGATCCCTTTTCTGGGCCTTTGCCTGGGGATGCAGTGCGCGGTGATAGAATTTAGCCGCCACCTTTGCGGGTTAAAGGATGCCAACTCTACGGAGTTCAAGCCGAAAACCAGGAACCCCGTAATCAGCCTTCTGGCTGAGCAGAAGAATATCAAGGATATGGGCGGGACCATGCGTTTGGGGGCGTATCCCTGTAAAATAAAGAAAAATACTTTAGCCGCCAAAGTTTACCGGAAAAATATCGTCTTTGAAAGGCACCGCCACAGGTATGAGTTTAATAATAAGTTCCGCAAGTTATTTGAGAAAAAGGGGATGGTTTTTTCCGGGATCTACCAAAAGAAGGGCCTGGTTGAGATCGTGGAGCTGAAGGATCACCCTTATTTTATCGCGGTGCAGTTTCACCCCGAGTTTAAATCCAAACCTGATTCAGCACATCCTCTTTTCAGAGAGTTTATCAGGGCAGCAGCAAACACTAAATAGGGACGTTCATGAATGCGATATTAGCCTTAGAAGATGGCACAATATTCAGAGGGCGTTCCTTCGGTGCCGGCGGAGAGCGTTATGGAGAGGTAGTTTTTAATACCAGTATGACAGGGTACCAGGAGATCATCACCGATCCCTCCTATAAAGGCCAGATTGTCACCATGACTTATCCTTTGATCGGCAATTACGGGGTAAACCTTGAGGATGTGGAATCCCGCAAGCCGTTTGTGGAAGGATTCGTAGTCAGGGAATACAGCAAGATCGCCAGCAACTGGCGCTCCGGGGACTCACTCGGAGATTATCTTGCGAAAAATAATATTTTAGGCATCGAGGGTATTGATACGCGCGCACTTACCTTGCATATCAGGCAGAAAGGTGCTTTGAAAGCTGTGCTATCCACCAAGGATCTGGATGAGAAGAGCCTGGTGAAAAAAGCCAAAGAATCTCGCGGGCTGCTTGGTATTGACCTGGTCAGGGAGGTTGTCTGTAAAAAACCCTACACGTGGAATAAAAAAGGAAAATATAAGGTTGTGGCAATTGACTGCGGCATAAAGCTTAATATGCTCAGGATATTGGAAGGGAAGAATTGCAAGGTCACGGTTGTGCCGGCAGCTACCTCAAGCAGGGAGATCCTTGAAATTAAACCTGACGGGCTCCTGCTTTCTAATGGCCCCGGAGACCCGGCTGCCCTGCCTTATGTAGTCAAAACTGTCCAGGAATTACTTGAAAAGCTGCCGATATTCGGGATTTGCCTGGGCCATCAGATATTGGGCCAGGCCTTTGGCGGGAGGACCTTTAAACTTAAATTCGGCCACCACGGAGCCAATCATCCGGTCAAGGATTTAAGGACCGGAAAGGTTTCCATAACCAGCCAGAACCACGGATTCTGCGTGGATATTGATTCAATGAGCAAAAAAGAGATTGAGTTGACACACGTAAATTTAAATGACGGCACCTCCGAGGGCTTGCGCCACAAAAAACTGCCCGTATTTTCCGTGCAGTTCCATCCGGAGGCTTCCCCCGGCCCGCGCGACGCCGAGTATTTATTCGCTGAATTCGTAGCTTTGATGCAAAGCTCCCTGAAAAAACATGCCTAAGAGAAAAGACATTAAGAAAATATTGATCATCGGCTCCGGCCCCATCGTCATCGGCCAGGCATGCGAGTTTGATTATTCCGGGACGCAGGCCTGCAAGGTATTAAAACAGGATGGGTTTAAGGTGATCCTGGTGAATTCTAACCCCGCAACCATCATGACCGACCCGGATATTGCCGATAAGACCTATATCGAACCGATTACCGCGGAGATGGTGGAGAAGATCATCGCCAAGGAAAGGCCGGATGCGCTCCTGCCTACCCTTGGCGGCCAGACCGCCCTGAATACTACCGTGGAGCTGGCGAAAAATGGGGTATTAAAGAAATATAAAGTGGAGATGATCGGAGCCGATATAAAAGCGATCAAAAAGGGGGAGGATCGTAAGCTTTTTAAGGCGGCGATGAGAAAGATAGGTTTGGATCTGCCCAAAAGCGATCAGGCTTACACCCTGGAGGAGGCGGTCAAGGTTGCCGCTAAGATCGGCTTCCCAGTAATTATCCGGCCGAGCTTTACTTTAGGGGGAGCGGGTGGCTCGATCGCCTATAACATGGATGAGTTTAAGGTGCTGGCTAAGCGCGGCCTGGAATCCAGCATGATCAGCGAGATTTTGATTGAAGAATCCGTGACAGGCTGGAAGGAGTTTGAGCTTGAGGTCATGCGCGACTTAAAGGATAATGTGGTAATTATCTGCACCATTGAAAATCTTGACCCGATGGGGGTGCATACGGGGGACAGCATCACGGTCGCCCCTATCCAGACATTAACGGATAAGGAGTACCAAAAGATGCGCGATGCCTCGATCGCCTGCATCCGCGAGATCGGCGTTTCCACCGGCGGTTCAAACATCCAGTTCGCGGTCCACCCTGAAACCGGCAGGATGGTGATCATTGAAATGAATCCGCGTGTTTCGCGCAGCTCCGCCTTAGCCTCCAAGGCCACGGGTTTTCCCATTGCCAAGATCGCCGCCAAGCTGGCCGTAGGATACACCCTGGATGAGATCCCCAATGATATTACCCGCGAGACACCCGCCTGTTTTGAACCGGCAATTGACTATTGCGTGGTAAAGGTGCCGCGCTTTACATTTGAGAAATTCGCCTCCGCCGATTCTACCCTGGGCATATCCATGAAGTCGGTAGGCGAGGCGATGTCTATCGGCCGCACATTTAAGGAGGCGCTGCAAAAGGGGCTGCGCTCACTGGAGATCAAGAAGTTCGGATTGGAGAGTGCTGTCTTTAAAGATCCGGGAGATGTTAAAGTTGACGATGCGATCCTGGATAAGATCAAGCGAAAACTCAAATCTCCTAATGCCGAAAGGATCTTTTATATCGGGGATGCCTTCCGGGTGGGGCTGGATATTGAGAAGGTCTACAATTTGACCAAGATCGACCGCTGGTTTCTATATAATATCAAGGAGATCATTGACTGCGAAAAGGAGCTGCTTAAAAATAAGCAAAACCTTTCACCGGAGCTGCTTAAAAAAGCCAAGGAGTACGGTTTTAGCGACAGGCAGTTAGCCAGGCTTTTATCCAGCAGTGAAGATGAGGTGCGCGTTTTAAGAAAGTCGATGGATTTGTCCCCGGATTTTAAGCTGGTTGATACGTGTGCGGCGGAGTTCATGGCGCACACCCCATATTTTTACTCCACATACGATAAATAAAGGCCGCCTGCTTTACAAACGGCAGATAACATAATATAATATGCCTAATAATTAGGCAAAAGATGATTAAAAAGACAGGCTTTGATAACGAGAAATACCTTAAAGACCAGACCGCCGCAATCCTTGACCGGGTAAAGAAGTTTGACAATAAGCTTTATCTGGAATTCGGGGGTAAGCTTTGTTTTGATTATCACGCTGCCCGGGTCCTCCCCGGATATGACCCCAATGTAAAAATAAGGCTGTTGCAGTGTTTAAAGGACAAGATTGATATCGTACTCTCCATATACGCCGGGGATATAGAGAGGGGCAGGGTGCGCGGCGATTTCGGGATTACTTATGACGCAGCCACCTTAAAATTAATTGATGATCTAAGAAAATGGGGCTTGGATATTTTAGCGGTAGTAATTACGCGTTTTTCCAACCAATCTTCAGCGGTTATTTTTAAGAACAAACTGGGGAACCGGGGGGTAAAGGTTTATCTGCATTATCCGATCGAAGGGTATCCGGCGGATGTTGATGCCATTGTCAGCGATAAGGGTTTTGGTAAAAATGATTATATCCAAACCAGGAACCCCATTGTTGTGGTCACTGCCCCCGGCCCAAACAGCGGAAAGTTGTCCACCTGCCTTTCTCAGTTATTCCAGGAACATAAGCGCGGGATTAACGCAGGCTACGCTAAATTCGAAACTTTCCCCATATGGAATCTTCCGCTAAAGCACCCGGTGAATGTCGCCTATGAAGCAGCTACGGCAGATATCCAGGATTTTAATCTTGTTGATCCGTTCCATTTGAATAAATATCATAAGACCGCGATCAACTATAACCGCGACGTGGAGAGTTTTCCCATACTTAAGCTTATCTTAAACAGGATCTTCGACAAGGATTATAATCTTCCTACCTATAATTCGCCTACTGATATGGGGGTTAACCGCGCGGGTTTCGGGATCATTGAAGATAAGGCGGTGCAGGATGCGGCAAAACAGGAGCTTATCCGCCGGTACTTCAGGTATAACAGTGAATACGCCCTGGGTATTGAGAAGAAGGAGACCGTAGAGAGGGTGGTCCTGCTTATGGAGGAGTTGGGGGTAAAGGTTATTGACCGGCTGGTCGTGGAAATTGCCAGGAAGGCCGCAGATGAAGCGGAGAAAGCAGGCAAAGGCAATGAAGGCATATATTGCGCAGCGGCGATCGAGCTAAGCGATGGACAGATCATTACAGGCAAGAACTCCCGGCTCATGCATGCCGCCTCAAGCCTGGTTTTAAATGCGCTGAAGATTTTAGCGGGCATCCCGGATGAGATCCTGCTTTTGAGCCCGCATATCATAAATCAGATCGCTAAATTAAAAGAAGGAATTCTAGGCCAGGATTCAGAAAGCCTGGATTTAGAGGAGTGCCTGATCGCCCTGGCCATAAGCGCGACTACCAACCACACCGCAGAGCTGGCTATGAATAAACTGGGCCGGCTTAACGGCTGTGAAGTGCACATGACGCATATTCCTACTCCCGGAGATGAGGTGGGCTTAAAGAGGCTTGGGGTTAATCTTACCACCGATGGAAAATTTTCCTCCCGCAATCTTTTTGTAACCTGAATTACTTCCCCCTAAAACATTATTGCTATTTGTTCCATTCTGTATTATATTAATTACTGTTGTTTTTGACGCATTAAAATCTATTCTTAATATGGCGGTAAAAATTAAATTTCTCGGTGGCGCAAAAACCGTCACCGGATCAAGCCATTTGGTCACCGCGGGCAAAACAGAGGTCCTGCTTGACGCCGGGCTCTTCCAGGGGCATCGCGACGCATTCTACTCAATCAATACCACCTTTAATTATAACCCGCATACGATCAATGCCATGGTTTTGTCGCACGCGCATATCGACCACTGCGGTAACATTCCCAACCTGATCAAAAAAGGCCTGCGCTGCAAGATCTATGCTACCGCCCCGACCAAGGACCTGGCCAACCTTATGTTGATCGATTCGGGAAAGATCCAGGAAGAGGATGTGCGTTACGTAAATAAAATCAATAAGCGCCTGGGCCTTGCTTTGCGTAAGCCCTTATATACGGCCAAAGAAGCCTCCAGAGCTACCAAGATCTTTCGCTCCATTTCATATAACCAGAAGTTCTGTATTGCCAAGGATGTTTGCGCCACGATCACCGATGCCGGGCATATCCTGGGCTCAGGGATTATCATCCTGGATATTAAGGATGGAGAACGCGCTTTACGCCTGGGTTATGCCGTGGACCTGGGGAGAAAGAACCTTCCTTTATTGAACAATCCTGTAATTCCCAAAGGGCTGGATTATCTGATCATGGAGTCTACCTACGGCGGGAGGTCGCATCATCCCATTGATGAGGCGCAGTCAAAGTTAAGGGAGGCGGTCTCCCGCGCTATAAGAAGGGGAGGCAAGGTTTTGATCCCTGCTTTCACTCTGGAGCGTACCCAGGAGGTGGTTTATTTCTTAGGCGAGCTGCTTAAAGAAAAACTTATTCCCTCCGTGCCTATCTACGTGGATAGCCCGCTGGCCACGGATATCACGGATTTATTTGAATACCATCTTGATTCTCTGAACGATAAAACCCGCCAGGCCTTCAGCCGTGGCGACAATCCTTTTGAGTTGTTGAATCTGCGTTTTATCCGCGAGCAAAAGGACTCTAAGGCCTTGAATATAGACAGGCGGCCAATGATCATTATCGCCGGCAGCGGTATGTGCGAATCCGGAAGGATGCTGCATCATCTGCAGAATAATATCGAGGATTCGCGTAATATGATCCTGGTGGTCGGGTATATGGCGCGGGATACCCTGGGCAGGAGGATCGTGGAGAAATTGCCTTTCGTAAGGATATTCGGGGTTGAGTATGAGCTTAACGCCGAAGTGGTGGTGATCAACGCTTTCTCGGGCCACGCCGACCAGGAGGAGCTTTTGGATTTTGTCACCGGGTGCCTGCCGCTCAAGAAGATCTTTCTGGTACACGGAGAACCTGAACAGTCTCAGGCCCTTTATGATATCCTGGTCCAGAGAGGCCTGGATGCATACATTCCGGATAAAGATGAAGAAGTGTTGCTTAAATGATAATTCTGTGATACGATACAACTTCTTAATAAATTAATGCAAGGAGGAAGTTAAAATGATAGGTGGATTTTCAACGCCCAAGAAAGACAAAGCGAATAAAGTTTCCGGAGGCAAACTGGTTAAGACGGGCCAGATCCTGGTGCGCGGGGTAGATACTTATAAAGCCGGGGTTAATGTCCGCGGCCTGGGGACCATGTTTGCCCTCTGCGCCGGAAAAGTCTATTTCACGCGCAGGAAGACCAGCCACGGCAAGGTGCGCACATTTGTTAATGTCGCCCCGCAGGTAAAGAAGAGCAAATAAGCTTTCCAGATGCCTGATCCGGCCAAGCGCTACTCCAACACAAAATATCTTTTAAGCGTCATCGCTGTTTTCTACTCCCTGGCCCTGATCCTGATTATTTTGGCTTCGAGGTTCTCCTGGGCCGTGGAATATTCTCTTACACACTTAAACCTGCCGCACTACTTATTAACCGCCGTATTCCTCTTGGTCCTTTCAACCGTTTATTATTTGCTAATCTTACCGCTGAATTACTACGCCGGTTATTCATTGGAGCATGAATTTAATCTTTCTAAACAGAAGCTGGAAGATTGGTGGCTGGATCAGCTGAAGTCCGGGATCCTGGGTTATATAATCTCACTGATACTGGTCCTGGCTTTTTACTGGACCTTGGCCAGGTTCGGCGATTGGTGGTGGCTGGCTGTTTCCCTGTTCTGGGTGTTCTTCAGCGTGATCCTGGCGAAATTAACCCCGGTTTTGATCATCCCCTTATTTTTTAAATACAAAAAATTAGATGACCCAGCCTTGCGCGAAAGGATCTTCAAGCTGGCCCAGGCAATGCGGGTGAAGCTGATGGATGTCTTTGAGATAGATTTCAGCAAAAAGACATTAAAGGCAAATGCCGCTTTTACCGGCATAGGCAGGAGCAGGCGGGTTATTTTAGCGGATACCTTGAAAGACAAATACAGCCATGGTGAGATCGAGGTGATCCTGGCGCATGAGTTTGCGCATTACCGGCTTAAGCATATAATTAAATTGATCTGCGTAAATTCCCTGGTAACCCTGGGATTGTTTTTTCTTATTTTTAAAACCAGCGGATATGCCCTGGGTTTTTTCAAATTGAAGTCCCTGGCGCAGTTAGCCGGCCTGCCGCTGGTATTCCTTTATTTTATGATCTTCGGCGCGATAATGCAGCCTTTGGAAGCTTTTTTAAGCCGTCACTTTGAAAGGGAGGCGGATAAACTGGCTCTGGAAGTTACCGGCGCAAAAGAGGCATTTATATCCCTGATGGAAAAACTGGCCAGCCAAAACCTTGCCGATAGAAACCCTCATCCGATAGCTAAATTCCTGT
>JAHFFQ010000056.1 GCA_023247875.1 Candidatus Omnitrophota bacterium
AAGCTCCTCAGAAATAGCTTTCGCGCCTTATTGCAAATATTACGGCACGCATTTTGAAGACATTCAAAAAAGGGTCCCGGACCTGACAAAGCTTAAAGCGATAGCCGGGCTTACTCCCCAGACATCTATTGAGGAGATCGTAGAGAGGACGGCGCATTACTTAAAAGATAACCCCGATGAGTTAAACAGCATACAATTACCGGAATCATCTGAAAATTTGTGCGGGGAGTTACCAGGCGCAAAAGACAGGTAAGAAAGGAAAAACATGGAAAATAAAAAGAAGATATTGATCGTGGATGATGAAGTGGATATGCTGGAACTCTTCACCCTCAGACTTAAGGCCAACAACTTTGAAGTGGCTACCGCAGTAGACGGCGAAGATGCCTTGCGAAAGTTCGCTCAAGAGAATCCCGACGCGATCCTTCTTGACATCATGATGCCCGGCATTGACGGCATAGATGTCTTGCGCAGGATAAGGAAGGAAAGCCCAAACATCCCTATTTTTATGATCACGGCCTTTAGCAATGAGGAGAGGTTCAAATTAGCGAATATTTTTAATGCCTCCGGTTTTATCCTGAAGACCGATGACCTGCAGAGCCAGATAGAGAGCATAAATAACGCGATAGATATGGTCCGGAAGTATAAAAAATAATCCATCGGTTTTCTCGTCTTTATAATTTCCCGCAAAAAGAGGTCGGAGATTGAGCAGGGTTTTCATATTCACTAAACTATTTTTTGCCTTAATTTTACTTTTCGTATCCTGTCCCCTCCTTCGCGCGGCCCAGGAAGTGCCCAGTGAAAGGATAATAGAGAGGAAGGCCTTCCGGCCCACTGCTGCTGAAGAGGGGGAGAAAAAGGGAGAATGGTCTGTCGGCACTTTTTATGAGTTCAGCAATATAGTCCAGGGAAGCAGGTACGGCTATTGGGATGAGCTGACTAACTACGCCGGATATACCTATCGTGATATGCGCGGGTATGTTTCCATGACAAAGCTAAGGCGCTTTAACCAGAATGACTATACCGCTAATTTCGGCGTAAACCTTAAACTTAAAGATTATTATATCCATGAAGAATATGGCTTTGGCTGGGATGTAAATTATATATATAAACAACAGAACATACTTGAAGTAAGCCATAAGCTCTACCGCAACCTCTTTTGGCAGATGGGCTACAACTACAGGCATTATCCGGTTAACGATACCTATTTATCTTATCCCGGCCTGATATATTATTTCGGGGATAATTATATCGGTGTTGATTACGGCATATCCGCCATAGAAAGCCGCGGTGTCGCCCAGTTTGGCACGATCAAAAGCGATTTCGCCTTAACCAAATTCCTGCATTGGTCGCTCGGTACGGCTATCGGAGAGCGGCTTTATGATATATTCGGGCTTAAGGCCTCAAAGGAATACGGTTATATAATTTTTACCGCGGCAAATTTAAACATATCTAAAAATGTCAATTGCAGGATCGGTTTTTCTTACGGCACTGAAAGGCCTAAATTCATCAAACGCAGCCTTGACGCAAGCTTATCCGTTAAATTCTGATATGTACAACTACCATACTGATCTGGTTTTTAAGATCGACATCGCGTTATTGGGTGTTTTTATATTACTTGGCGTAATGACTGTCCTTTATGCCCTGATGAAGGAAGCCAGCTCCAGGCGCCGCAGCAGGGAGATATCTAATATAAAAAATAACGTTTATGAGTTAATTCTTTCGGGGCAGAAAATAGACAATAAGCTTTGCCTGCCGGCGTTCTCCGGAATTACTCCGCGGCAGTTCCTTGATGCGGCGGTCAACAGAAGCAGGGAAGCCGTGTTTTTTAACGAGTCGGAACAAAAGGTCATTAAGCAATGTTTTTTATCCGCGGAGAGGGCCGCGAGAATTGAAAAAACAGCAGGAAGATCCTGGAACAAATGGCGCCGCATAGAGGCCATCTTAAGCTTAGGATACGCGCAGTCCGTTTCTTCTCTCGGGGTCCTTAAAAAGTCAATAAACGATTCCGACGCGGATCTCTCGTATTTCTCGATCATCGCCCTCGGCCAGATACATAGTATTGCTTCCGCCAGGATATTACTGGATTTTCTAAAAAGCAGTCGTTTTCACCGCCACAAAGTTATTGCGGTCCTGGAAACATTTCCTAAGGAAATAGGCCGGGAGGCCGTCCTTTTAACTCACGCTAAGGATCCGGAAGTCAGCTCCTGGGCGATAAAACTGATCTCTAAGCTTAAGCCGGAAGGTTGTCTTAAAGAGATAACCGGGCTTCTGCAGGATAACTCCGAAGAAGTCCGCGCCGCCGCCTGCGCATGCCTGGGTGAGCTGGGGGACAGGGAGGCAAAAGGGGCGCTTATCAAATGCCTTAATGATGATCTCTGGCTGGTCAGGGCCCACGCGGTAAAGGCCCTCTCAAAACTCCTGGGCAAAGAGTGCCTTCCGGAGGTTATCCGCCTGATCAATGACCCCTCCTTATCGGTTATAGACAGTTTAAAAGGCGTGCTCGCCGAGCATATCGTGTCAGCCATACCATATCTGGAGAAATTTTTATCCGGCAGCGATGAAATATCCAGAAGGGTTGCCAGGGAAGTGCTGGAAGTCGCAGGATATATCGTAAAGATGCTTAAGGATATATTATCCTCAGGCGATGAAGAGAAGATCCGGGCAGTGAGATTATTGGAAGGTATGGCTAAGTCAGGCGCTCATTTCGGCCTGGAAGCAGCGCTGATGAGTTTCTCCGGAGAAGAACAAGAAAGGATTTTAACCGTGATCAGGAACATGGATAAACAAATGGCAGAGCATATCGCAAAGCATATGGCAGGGGAAATGCACAAACCGCTATGAGCATAATTTTAGCAAGGATTACTTACGCGATGTTCTTTGTTTTTCTCGGCTATTTCCTTCTGCTGTCCGCTTTTTATTTTTTTCTCTCCTTTGTGGGGTTTTTTGAGGGAAGAAAAAGGTCCTGGGAGAGCGAGGAGGAGGACTATCCGCTTATCTATCTTTCCGGGATTGCCATCCCTGTAACCATAGTAATACCGGCCCGCAATGAAGAGGCATGGATACGCGATTCTTTATTGTCGGTGCTTAATCTTAATTACCCCAAATTTGAGGTGATCATTGTTGATGACGGTTCCCAGGACAATACCTTTGGGGTTGTGGACGCGATGTTAAAGCTAAGGCCGATAGACATACCGTATATAAAACACTACAAGGATGGCTTGGTCCACGCGATATTCAAAAGTGAGAAATATCCGCATGTGACTGTTATACGCAAACAGGCAGGGGTTAAAAAGGCCGGTTCGGTCAATTCCGGGCTGAATATGGCCAGGAATGAATATATATGCGTAGTTGACGCGGATACCGTGCTGGATCCCAACGCCCTGCTTAAAGTAATGGCTTGCGTGGAAAGAGAACCCGGTAAGGTCGTCGGGGTGGGGAGTTACTTCGGCCTTGCCAATGACCTTAAGATAAAAGACGGGAGGGTCATAGAGAGGAATTTATCTTTTAACCCGATAATCGCCTACCAGAATCTTGAGTATATCCGCTCATTCATAGGCAATCGCATCGGGTGGAGCAAATATAATGCCATGCCGGTGGTAGCTGGAGGTTTCAGCATGTGGCGCAGGGATATTTTACATGCCTTAGGGGGGTTTTCCGCGGATTTTACCTGCGAAGATATTGAATTCACATTTCGCGCCCATGCCTACCTGGCTAAGAATAAGGATAAGGATCATAAAATAATCATGCTGCCATATGCCGTAGGCTGGACTGAAGGGCCGGGCAATTTCCGTTCGCTTATCTCTCAACGCAGCCGCTGGCAGAGGGTTACCGATGAAACCGTTGCGCATTATAAATACATGATCTTTAATCCCGGATACGGCAGCTTTGCCTTCTTAACTATTCCTTATTTCCTGTTTTATGAAGTTTTCGGCGTGTTTTTTGAGATAGGCAGTATTATCTTTGTGATTGCCGGCTGGGCCCTCGGAATGCTTGATATACGTACATTTTTTGCGTTCATATTATTGATGGTTTTATCCCAGGCAGTCATATCTTTGTTCTCCATATTTTCATTCATCCGGGTCCAGAGGATATTCCGCCCGCGCTACATAATCTATTTGATTGTTTTAAGTTTTGTAGAATTCCTCTGGTATAGGTGGATAATCTCTGCGGCAAAGCTATTGGGCACATATACTTTTTTCAGGGGAGTCAAGGAGCATAACCAATATCAAAGGGTAAAGAGGGTAAAAGTATAGGGCGAAAGCAGCCGTGGGATTTTTTCCGGTTTTCTTTATCTCTAATCTGTGCTAAGATTATCCTTATTCCGCTTTTTATGGAGAGTTGGCAGAGCTGGTTGAATGCGGCGGTCTCGAAAACCGTTGTCGTCGTAAGACGACCGGAGGTTCGAATCCTCCACTCTCCGCCAGTTTTAGAAGAATAGATTTGGAGAGGTCGCGTAGTGGTCGAGCGCGCGTGTTTGGAAAACACGTAATCCGTAAGGGTTCCAGGGTTCGAATCCCTGCCTCTCCGTTAAAATTCTGCGACAAGGAAAAATCAAGCTATCCTAAGCGAACGTAGTTTTGCGACAAGCAAGACAGCGAGCGCAGGATATGTTGCGTTACCGATAAGTAAAATCAAGCGGCACAAAGGAGGGGGGCTTCTATTATTCTTGAGCCAATTCAAGAAGTGAGAACCGTCCCCTTTTTATTTATCCGTTTTGTTGTAAAAAAAGAAGAAAATTGTTGCGGCTAAGAATGATGACGCGAATAATATTGGGAATTCTTTTGTCGTTTATTTGTATTCAGCCTATTGGCGCTGCTGAAGATGGGTATGCTCCGGCGGCAATCAGCGACGCCCCGGCGCTCGTAACGCTTGATTTCTCCCGTGAAAAAGGAATGTTTAGCAGGCAGTTGTTTAGCACAATGGATGCGCCTTTTGTTGATTTGGAAGAATATGAACTGCTTAAACAGTCAAATTTTACACTAGTGGCGAATATGGATCGTGATATAAGACCAGAGAAGGCAAAGGCAATAGCCGAGTATGGCTTCGAAACCCTGGTATTTTATGATCAAAAAAGGCCTATGGGAAAAGTCGAGCTTGAAAGAAATGCCCAGGAGTTTCTTGATAAGATCGATGCCCTGAAGAAAAGATACCCCGGCTTTGAGGTGAGATATATAATTTTTGCCAATGAGCCTGATTTGTCTTTTCCTCCCGGAGGATTTCCCGACGGGCTTAGTCCTTTCTGGATCGGCACAATGAATGAACTTTTCCATAATTATGAAGCATTTGTCAACTACGTCAAGTCCAAGAAACCCGAAGTAATGGTAGGAGGATTAGGCTTCGCCAGTGCCGGCAGCAGAGTTTGGATACAAAAGTTCCTTGAGTATGTTGATAAAAATAAAGTGCCTTTGGATTTTATCCCTTACCACTGTTACGCCTCAGGGCTAAAATCCTACATTGAAGGGTTGAACGCCATCGAAGAGATGCTGAATGATCATCCCGGGTTACATCCTAAATTAGCGGTTACTGAACTGGATATAAGGGCATTAATGATTCCCAATGATCAGCCTTACCCTGAAATGGACACTGCCTGGAAAGCAGCCCATAACATATTAGCTATGCTTTTCTTAGCTGATCGCGGGATATGGATGCTTATTGATTACGGCGGCCCTTCGCGCGATCAAGACGCAAATGCTAATTGCCTGTGGGTTAAGGCTGATGGGACCAAAAAACCGGTATATTTCGCCCATCAGGCGTTCAATCATTTAAACGACACGATTCAGATCGCTCAAGAGGGCAGCAATTTCCAGACTTTTGGAGTAGGAGCAGGCAAGTCTAAGGATAATAATTCTTTAACCATTGTAATCGCAGGGTTCGACCAATATTCTTTGTTGCCGCATTTGACTAAGCCTAAGCTTCCTGCCGGAGCCCCTCCTGTGAATCAGCCGCCGGAAGCAATCAATATGCAGGAGAGAGATAGGCAATCCCGCGATGCCTTGGTTTATAAAAATTATTCGCTTAGCATAAAGAATCTACCTTGGAAAGATACGGATACCTTTGTTATGGAAACATATGCGGTAGACGATACCCACGATCTTGTGTTAATGGAAACCAGGGAAATAGAAGGCGCTTCGCAGATAACCATACATAAAGACATAGGGTTGCCACAGGTACAGCTGATAAAGATTTTTAAGAAGAAATAATGTTTAATAGGGGATAGGGATTGTTCTATAGCAAAGCCAAGGAGTTAAAATAATCCCCAAAACTGTACGATTTCTGTATAGTAAGCGAGTTGCGTTGTTGTAACTCATTGATTATAGCAGCGTTAGAAATGGAGGGGTTCTTTTCTCTGTCTCTCCGAATTATTTCAAAACCTACCAAATAAAATGCTCGATCAATTAACCGATACCGTTACTAAAATATCTAATGTTCATTTGAACGCGTTATTTTTGCTTGGCCTGATTCTGTTTGTCGGAACAATGGGCGCCAGAGTATTCCAAAAGCTGCGAATACCCCAGGTTGTCGGTTATATTATTGCGGGTATTTTGTTGGGGCAGTCGGGCTTAAATATTATTAGCAAAGAAATAATTGAAGCTTTGGTGCCTTTTAATTATTTTGCATTAGGGCTTATAGGTTTTATGATCGGAGGGGAGCTTAAAAGCGAGGTTTTTCGTCGTTATGGCAAACAGTTTTTGGCGATATTATTAGCTGAGGGTTTAGCCGCTTTCTTTGTAGTTTTTATTCTTGTAGGTTTGTTGGGGAGTTTTATCTTTGGGAATAGCATTTATTATTGGGCGCTTGGACTATTATTAGGGGCCATTGCTTCTGCCACAGCCCCTGCTGCTACTACCGATGTTCTTTGGGAATATAAATCCCGGGGGCCATTAACCACTACAGTGTTGGGGATAGTGGCTTTAGATGATGGTTTAGCGCTGATTTTATTTGCGCTTGCCAGTAGCGTTGTTCCTGTGATATTAGGAACTCATCCTTCAGTATTTTCTGCAATTACCAAGCCAATTTATGAAATCGGAATGGGTGTTTTCATTGGATTGTTATCTAGCTTAGCGCTTATAACGATTCTTAGAAAGTATGCGGAGAAAGATAAGATCCTGGTTTTTTCTTTATGCAGCTTACTTTTTGCTCTGGGCTTAGCATTGATAATGCGGGTAGATATGCTTTTGGCAGTGATGACTATGGGTGCTGTTATGATAAACAGGGAAGTACGCTTAAGTAAAGAAGTATTTAGGCTGGTTTCCGGTTTTGCGACGCCATTTTATATATTGTTTTTTGTTCTGGTCGGGGCGAAATTCGATTTGCATGCTACGACCGTAAGTGCGGTTATTATTGCTATAATTTATCTCGTAGGCAGGACTTTTGGTAAAATGATGGGGGCTCGTTTGGGCGCAAGATATTCTGGCGCACCCAAGACCGTTACCCAATTCCTGCCGTATTGCCTTTTTAGCCAGGCAGGCGTGGCTATCGGCCTTTCGATCCTTGCGTCTCAAGTATTTCCGGGGGGGATAGGAAATTCTATAATAGTTATCGTAACCCTTACGACATTCGTGGTCCAGCTTTTAGGGCCTTCTTGTGTTAAATATGCAATTGTAAAAGCCCAAGAGGCGGGATTGAATATAACAGAGGAGGATGTGCTGCGTAAAACAAATGTCAGCCATATAATAGATAAAAATCCGCCCTATGTATATGAAAATATGCCGCTCAAGGATATTTTGAATGTTTTTAGCCAAAGCAATTATCACACTTACCCGGTTGTGGATAAAGGAAGGAAACTAAAAGGAGTCATTACTATTGAAAGCATAAGAAGATCATTCGCTCACAGCGAGATGGGAAACCTCATTATAGCCCATGATATTATGGAACCTGTAATAACTAAAAAGATATCTCCGGATTCATCTCTATTAGAAGCAGAGGAGATCATTGATAAGTATAATGTTGATTACTTGCCCATAGTTAATATTGATTCAGTGCTCTTAGGTTTTATGGAGAAAGAAGCTATAGATAAATATGTTTCTTCTAGACTGATCGCAGCAGAAGATAAAGCGGCTTCAATGGGTTAATCCCTGAAATATTATCGCGGCAGCTTATTAGTAAAACTAGGCATCCGGACTGCATAACTTATTGACAATAAAGATATTGGTTCTATAATGGCTTGTAGCGACGAGAGTTAGGGAAATGTACTTGCCCGGATCCCTGCTTCTCTGTCACCCCTATTCTTATGACCATTGCTATATTTATTATTTTATTTTTTTCGATTGGCTTGGCGCTTGGTTACGCAATAGCAAATAGCTGCCAACAGAAGGAGCTTCCTCCTCCCATTCCTGTCCCTCGGGAACTTTCGCAACGGGATCATAACCCGCCGCAGGCCCCGTCATGCCTAGAAGATAAAATATGGTATGAAGCAGAACTGAATTTCCTGTTTCAGTTCAATGAAAAGCTGTCTTTGAGCCTTGGTTTTCAGGATGCAGTACAGTGTATTGTCGAGGCCGCGCATAATTTCTTACCGATTAAGCGCGCTGTGCTTCTTACCTGGGATAAAAATTCAGAAAATCTTACGCTTGCATGCGCAATTGGGTGGGAGCGCGCTCGCAACCAGGAACCTTTGGTAATAGGCAAAGATAGCATATCCGGATTTGTGATAAACAACAGAGAGGCGTTGCTTGTGCCCGATCTGGCGCAAGAATCATATCTAAACAGGCTGAAAAAAGAAGAGTATTTACAAAAAGCATTTATTAGCGCCCCGCTTATATTTAAGAATGAAGT
>JAHFFQ010000057.1 GCA_023247875.1 Candidatus Omnitrophota bacterium
AAAATCATGGAGAAGAATTATGCCCAGTCAAGGTTACTGGATGACGCTCTTTACTCATTGGGCCTGGCTTATTTTAAACAGGGGGATTACCTTGCCGGTTCTGAGATCTTGGCCAGGTTTCAGAACCGGTTCAGAGACAGCCCGCTGGCAGGACAGTCCCTTTACATGCTGGGGTTATGTTTGCTTAACCTGGACAAAGTAAGCGAAGCGCTTTCCGTTTTTAGTGTTATACCCGGGCTAAATCCGCAGGATACCGTATTGCTTCAAAACGCCGAATATGAAATCGCGGATTGTTATTATAAGTTGGGCCAGGAAAAAGAGGCGGTTGACCGTTTTAAGTCCTTACGGTCCAGATACCCCGCCTCCAAACTTACCGCACAGGTTTTATGGTGGCTGGGGCAGTATTATTACCGGCATGATGACCTGAATTTGGCAGCCAGGTATTTTAGTTCCCTTACCAGGGATTTTCCTGAAAGTGATCTGGCTGGAGATGCTTTTTATGCGCTGGGCCTGACTTTTAGCGATGGAGGGGATCTAAAGAACGCGGCTGATAATCTTAAGATGGCGATAACGCTTGGCAGCGGCAGCCTAAGAAGCCGGGCGTTGGCAGCTTTAGGCGGTATTTATTGCAAGGAAGGAAACTTTGAGGAGGCAAAAGCATTATATTCTAAAAGCCTTAAGGAGGTATCCGCGAAGGAGTCACCCGGTATTCATTTTGGTTTAGCCGAGGCACTTGAAGGAGTTTCAGAGTTTGATGCGGCAATTCAGGAGTATATTAAGGCAGCCAGTCTTTATACAGAGGATGCGCAGTTGTTTTCCCGGTCGCTTTTGCGGGCAGCCAAGCTTTATGAAGATAAAGAGGATTTCAAAGAAGCGTTGAAGGTCTATAAGCAGGTCATCCGCAAGGGTTCATCCGAGGCGGGATTTGCCCAGGAAAGAATAGAATGGATTAATTCGCGCTCAAAAAAGTAGTTGACTTATCTTTAAATCTTTATAAAATGAATCAAACGGAGGGATCATGATTACTGAGATAGGTATTGTTGCAGGTGAAATCTGGCATTTTCTGGATCAAAGAGAAGAGGTTGGTTTAAAGGAGCTGATCGAAGGTATTGACCGCCCGCGGGATAACGTTTTGATGAGTTTGGGATGGTTAGCCCGCGAAGGCCATGTTATTTTAGTGCAGATAGATAAAGATTACCGGATTTCTTTGAGAAAATATGTTTAACCGCAGGAAAAGTGGTGTTGCGCTTTTTATAGTTTTATTGTTAATTATTGTGGTTATAACCTTGACCGTTGCTATCCTGAGAATCACATCCAGCCAGGCACGTTTGATCCATCATCAGGTAAGCCGGATCCGCGCATACTATGCGGTTAGGGCAGGGATGAATTTGGCTTTCGATAAGCTAAGAACAGGGTCCTGGGTACAAAACCCAACAAGCATTGTTTATTATTGCATAAATAACAAAGTTGATGCAGCAGTCACCTGCTCAAATACATTTGTCGATGCAAGCCTTCCTAATGTGCAAATAACCGTTCATCCTGCAGGAGGTTCTGGTATAAGTAATTGTTCAAAACTAGAAATTAAAACCAACTATACCTACACGCCTTCGTAACACCCCTTTTAACAATCCATTATAATCTAAGTAAGTTTATTATAGTCTTGGTTACCTCAGCTTCATTCATTTGTCGTCGGTAGTATCATTATAAGTAAGTTTAAGTAAGATTATATTAAAAAACACTTGACAAGATAAGACAATTATGTTCTAATTGAAACCATAATAGTTTATAGAGGAAATATTACCAATGTCAAGACTGATAGATATTGATGAACTTGCGGATTATCTGAAATTAAAAAAGCAGACTATCTACAACTGGCTTAACCAGGGAAAGATATCCGGGATTAAGGTTGGAGGGGTCTGGAGATTTGACCGCAGAGATATAGAAGTCTGGTTAAGGTCTAAGAAGCGAGGAACAGTTTCTTCGGCCTCTCCGGTTACGGAGGATAATCAATGAATTCTCTAGGTATCTACTTTGGAGTTAAGGATATCTGTGTGGTAGAATCCAAGGGCAGGAAGATATTGAATAGTGTCCGGTTCCCGCACCCCAGCACTGGTACGGGAGAATTAGAGGAAAAGGTCCCTACGGATGTAAAATTGATCGCCTTGATCAAAGATGCCTTCCGGACTTACCGGGTTAAGGCGAATGAGGCCACATTTTGCATTTCCGGCCAGGACATGGTTATCCGCACCTTTGAGATCCCGATGCTTCCGTTAAGCGAGCTGAAGGGAGCGATAAATTTTGAGGCCAAGAAATACATACCCTTTAAGATCGAAGATCTGGATTATGATTTTCAGGTTTCTTTTAATAGGAAGAATAAAACAAGCCTAGTTCTTTTTGTTGGCATGAAAAAAGAAACCCTCGACAGTTATGTTGCTATTTCAAAGCAGCTCAACCTTAAGGTAGATTCATTGGAGTATTCGGCCTTTAGCATCCTGCGTTTTTTGAAGCTTGCCGGTTCCAGCGACGCGGGGGTTGTTGCCAGTTTCTGTTTTGATTTGAATTCCGAAGATGAGGCAAATTTTATGGTTTTCGAAAACGGGTTTCCATTGTTCAGCCGGGAGATCGCGCTTGGCGGAGGCCTGCCGGGGTTTGAGCAGAGTACCGAGGAAGACTTTGCCCAAAAGCTGGAAAAATTGAAAAATGAAATCCGGGTTTCACTGGACTATTACAACCGTAAATTCATGGACAAGGATATAAAAAATATTTTCGTAGTTTCCGACATGAAGAGCCGCCAGGAGTTAGCGTCCTTTTTGTCGGAAGGCAATATTCCGGTTACTTTTGTGGATACTCAAAGGGTCCTGGGCAAGAACAATAATTATTCTTCGGTGCTTGCCAAAAGCTTTGCCGCCTCCCAATTGAAGTCCTCTCCTATCGAGATTAAAATAAATCTGGTTGCAGCAAAACTTAGAGCAGCCAGGGCTGCCGCGCCCGGGTTTAAACCTTTAGCCTTGCTTGAAGGCTTCAAGTTAGATTTGAAATTTATCTTTTTAGGGGTAGTTTTGTGCGCCGCTGTTTTTGGATATGGATTAGTGCGCCTGCAGCCTCTGCATAAGGAACTGACAGGAATCAGGGAGCAGGGCATAAAGTTCAGTTCTGTTCTTGCCAGGGAGAATTATGAAGCCCTCTCCGGATTAGACCTAAAATACAGTAAAAAGATAGCGTCGTTAAATAAATTAATAAGTGGGCATATGTATGTTACCTATCCCCTTGATGTTATACCCCGAGTTTTACCGGATGGGGTATGGCTCAGCGGCCTTAACATTAAATACAGCAGGGATGGAGTGTCGGAGCTTAACGTGACCGGGCAGGCTGACCTGGAAGATAATGATAAGGAATTTGAAGCAGTGAATGTTTTTCTTGATAATCTCAGGAAGGACCCTGTTTTTTCCAAGTATTTTAAAGAAATAAACGTCGGTTCTATTGACCAAAAGCAGGTAGATAAAAAGAACATAGCAGTTTTTACTATAGTTTGCAAGGGTTTGCTGGTGAATAAATAACATGGATAAATTCGATATAATTATTAAAAATAAAAACAAGATTCTTAATTTTGGGACAGCATTCCTGTTTTTGTTTATCGCCTTTCAGATTTATAGCTTCGGGAATAAACAGGCGGCCAGTTTAATTGAGGGCAAAGAAAATGAGCTCAAAAAAAATAAGGTTATTGAAAACTTAACCTCTCTGGAGAAGAAAATTGAGGGCTACAAAAAATCTCTCGTTAAACAGGATTTAGGGTCCGTAATGAACTCGGTATCAAATATTGCCAAAGCTTACTCTGTCCAAATTATTTCCATAAAGCCTGTTAAGGAGGAAGCTTACGCAGATTATATAATTTCATCATTTATGATTACAGCCAGAGGCACTGATTATCATTCACTGGCTGATTTTATCAGTAAAATCGAGAATTCTAAGGATATTTATCTGGTTGAGGAGGTGGATATAGCTGCGTCGGGTCCCAGCCGTGCTGAGAATAGTGCTGATACAAATCTGAACGTTACTTTAAAAATCAGCAACATATCTTACTTATAAATGACTAGCCGGGCTTATAAATATATACCATTTCTTCTTATTGTATCCGGAGGCATAGGTTTTTGTAATATTGCATTGGCTCAGGAAGGTATTGCGGATGGGGTGATCAGCCGTCCCGTAGTAGAGTATAAATCCGGCGGTTTTCGCGATCCATTCCAGCCGCCTTTGGTAAAACAAGAAAAGAAAGTAACCCAGGTAGAACAGGCAAAACAGGTAAAAAAGATAGATTTAATCCAGCCGGGTTCTGATATTGGGAATTTAAAGGTCCAGGGGATAATTTGGGGAGGCAAGATTCCCCAGGCGATTATTAATGATGAAGTCTTTAGTGTTGGCGATACTATACAAGGAATAGAAATTTTGAGTATAGATAAGACTGGAATTACTTTAAGTTCCAGCGGCGAAGCGAACAATTTAATTGTTTCCAGCGAGAACCCTGTTTCCCTTGCAACTCCTGTTTCCGTTGAAACTCCTGTTCCCGCTGGACCACCTATTTTTGATCATAGACCATAAGGAGGGCTAAATGAAAAGAACATTGTTAACTTCCGTATTTATTTTCTTGTTAATCTTTGCATTTTTTATCCCGCATTTAAATGCGGAGGATCAGCCGGGCCTTGGCGGCTCAGAGCCGGTTATTTCTATGGATTTCAAGGATGCCAGTCTCCAGAATATCCTGAAGGCGTTTTCCATGCAATCCGGGATGAATTTTATCGCCAATGAGGCGGTAAAGGACAGAAAGGTTACTCTTTATTTCGATAAAGTACCTTTGAGCCAGGCAATGAGCAAAATATTTAGCGCGAATAATCTCTCCTACGAGCTAGACAGCAAAGCCAATATTTTTGTGGTCAAGGACTGGGGAAAGATGGATATGGAGACGGTTACTAAAGTTTTTTATTTGAAATACGCCACAGTTTCATCGTCATCCCTCAGAGAAGAGATGTCCTCTGTAAGGGTTGAGGGCAGTGGTGGAAGCTCTAAATCGGTCAGCTCCGGTAGCGACAGCTCTTCTGGTGGAGGAGGAAAATGGCAAGTGGAATCCGAATCAGGGATCACTTCGACAGTTAAAAAACTACTTACCAGCGGTATCGGTTCCTGCATGGAAGATTTCCGCACTAACAGCCTCATTATCACGGATACCCCAATGAAGATGCAGCTGATCAGCCAGATAATCGCGTCCCTGGATGTACCGGTGCCCCAGGTAATGCTTGAGGTGGAGATGCTGGATGTAGGCAAGGATACTATAGATAAGGTAGGATTTCAATTTGGGGATACCCCATTTGCGGCAGCTATTACCGGAGCCACGGCAAGTATGGGTTTTCCTTATAACGGCTGGGGTAAAATATTCAGCACCAATAATGGGACTATATCCATTAATCCTAATTCTTATCAGATGCAATTGGATTTTATAAGGACGCGGACTGATACGAAATACTTGGCCCGGCCTAAGCTTCTTACCTTGAACAATGAAACCGCGGAGATAGCTATTACCAAGGATGAGGTGGTGGGAAGGGAAGATACAACGGTCAATAACTCCGGTATTGCAACTACAACCAGCGTATTTAAAAGGTCAACTGACCTGAGCCTTACCAAAGAAGGGACAGGTATCTTTCTCCGGGTAACCCCGCAGATAAACCTTGAAACAAGCGAAGTTACCATGGCTATATATCCGAAATCAAGCGTCACATCTAGAAGCCCCCTGAGTGTTACTACTACCCCGCAAAATCTGCAATCAGATGTTGAAGTTAGAACTTCAAAGTCCATAGTTAAGATCGGAGACGGAGAAACCGTTGTTTTGGGCGGGCTTATCCATCAGGATAAAGCAGTGGAGTCTAAAAAATTACCTATATTAGGTGATATCCCCCTGCTCGGTTTGTTTTTTAGGCATAAAAATCAAACAAAGGATATTGAGCGCGAATTAATAATTTTTATTACCCCGCGCATCATAAAGAATAAAACCGGAAGCAATACTAAGCTTGCGCAGATAAGGAATATTCAGATGCCGGTCAGGGAGCAGGCTGCTACGGCAGGCATAACACGTGATTACATTATTAACTCCAATATGAACCAGTTTGAAAAGAAACACTAAATGGTAAAAGAAAAATACTCAAAATTCGGGGAGCTCTTGGTTAAGGAGGGGCTTATTACCGCCAGCCAGTTGGAAACAGCTATCAGTTTGCAGAGGCAGGAGGGGGGCCGGCTCGGTGAGATCCTGGTTAAATTGGGGATGATTAAGGAGGACCAGATGGTAACGGTCCTGGGAAAACAGTTGAATATGCCTTATTTTTCCCTTGGCACCGGGATGTTTAAGCCGGCCACTGACCAAGGCCTTGAGCACCTCATTCCCCAGGAGTTTGCTTATAAAAATTCGGTTTTGCCCCTTTCACGCACACTCAGGTCTTTGACTGTCGCGATGTTTGATCCCCTGGATCTTATCCTTATTGATAACCTCAGGAAATTAACCGGCTGCGAGATAAACCCGGTGATCGCCACGCGTTCGGATATTACGAAAGCAATCGAGGAGTTTTACGGCAAATCCGCAATGCTTAAGGATGCCGTAAAATCAAGTTATGAGACGAATGTTTCAATTACCCAGGCGGAGGAGGATGTCGGTCAGGAGCTTAGTCTTGATAAGCTGATCGCCAGGGCAGAGGAAGCACCGGTCGTAAAATTGGTGGATCTGATAATCCGCCAGGCGATCAATGAGCGGGCCTCGGATATACATATCGAACCTTTTAAAGATAAGCTCTCGCTGCGTTACAGGATCGACGGCAAGCTTTATGAAATACCCCCACCGGCAAAACATTTGCATTTACCGCTTGTTTCCCGCGTAAAGATCTTGGCCAAGCTTGATATCGCGGAAAAGAGATTACCCCAGGACGGGGCGATTTTAGTGCATATCGATGAACGGCCGATCGATATCCGCGTTTCAATCATCCCGACCATTTATGGGGAAAAAGCGGTCTTAAGGATCCTGGACCGGGGGAATACTGTTTGGGACCTGAACTTTATGGGGTTCGATGCCAGGCAGCTTGAGCAGGTGCGCAAGGCGATTTTTTCCCCTTACGGGCTGGTTTTAGTTACCGGCCCTACAGGAAGCGGGAAATCAACCTCGCTTTACGCGATTTTAAGCGAAATAAAAAATAACTCGGTGAATATTGTTACGGTCGAAGACCCCGTGGAATATAAGATTGATGGGGTCAATCAGGTGCAGATCAAGCCCGAAGTCGGGCTTACTTTTGCGACAACCTTGCGCAGTTTCCTGCGCCAGGATCCGGATATAATGTTCGTGGGAGAGGTCAGGGACCTGGAGACGGCCCAGATCTGCATCCGTTCTGCCCTTACCGGGCACCTGGTTTTGAGTACCTTGCATACGAATGATGCGCCATCTGCGGTAAACCGGCTTATGGATATCGGTATCGAACCGTATATGCTTGCGCCTTCCCTGCGTATTGTTATTGCCCAGAGGCTTATCCGTAAGTTATGCCCGGATTGCAAAGAGGCATATGAGCCTTCTCCTGTCCAGCTTAAAAACGGCATTAAAGCCGAGTTGATTTACAGGGCCACGGGGTGCTCAAAATGCAATAATACCGGATACAAAGGGAGGACTTGTATTGTTGAAGTTATGCCGGTAACATTGGAGATCCAGGAGTTAATTAATCAAAGGGCTTCTTTTCAGAAGATACGTGAAGTTGCCAAGTCTGCCGGTATGAGTATTCTGTATGAGTCAGGGCTTAGAAAGGTTGAAAGCGGGGTAACTTCTTTAGAGGAAGTTCTTGCTGTTACCCTCGGAGGGGATTAATGGCGAAATTTTATTATATTGCCAGAAATAGTTCAGGGATCAAGGAGACAGGTTCAGAGGAAGGGGAAACCCGGGATGATGTGGCAATTACTCTCCAGTCCAGGGGGCTTACCGTTGTTACCGTTATACCCGAAAGCAGCCAGGCAACCGGCGGCCTTAATATTGCTGAGACCGCTAAGATAGTATTTAAGGCAAAACATGGCAGGGTTACCAATGAAGACCTGACATTATTTTGCCGGCAGCTGTCAACTTTGCTTGGTGCCGGGGTTACAATTCTTAAAAGCCTCGATATTATTTCTAAACAGGTAACCAGCAGGAAATTTCACGCGGTAATTATGGATTTAAGTAAAAACATGGAGGCGGGGTTAAGTTTCCATGAGGCAATGTCAAGACACCCCAAAATATTCTCTGATCTATGGGTGAATCTTGTGGAAAGTGGGGAGGCTAGCGGAAATCTGGCGGTCGTATTGAGCCGTCTTGCTACCTATCTGGAGAAAAACGAAGATTTTAAAAGGAAGGTTGTTTCGGCTTTGATTTATCCGGCGATCTTAACAGTCGCCGGCCTCGGCGCGCTTTTATTTATGTCGATAAAGATCGTCCCTACCTTTGCGGAGATATTCAAAGGTTTTGGTATTACCTTGCCTTTGCTTACCCGGATACTGGTAGGAGTAAGCGATTTTCTCAGAAAAAACCTTCTTTTCTTATTATTGGCCGGAGGGGGGGCTGTTTTTGCTTTAAAAAAGTATATTCAGACCAAGGATGGCAGGAAGAGATTTGAAAAATTGGAGTTAAAGCTTCCCGTATTCGGGGAGTTCTTCCGGGCCC
>JAHFFQ010000058.1:0-5108 GCA_023247875.1 Candidatus Omnitrophota bacterium
AACCTTTCCAAAATAATGGCCACGGAGAATACCGACAAAACCAGAAGTATCACCATGGTAACCCCGCCGATCTTGATCAAATGCCATAGATTCATAATTGACCCCTTTCAATAATTTTCGTAAATCGGATTTAGGATATATTTTACATCACTTTTTGGAAAATGTCTTGAGTTTTTTGCAATCTTAGCGGCTGCCACGGCTTGCCTTTCGCAGCACCGCTTACCAATACCCTTCAGAGAAAATAATAAAAAATCCCCCTTTCTAATTTTGTTAACAGTAAAAAGAGGGGAAATAAATTAATTATAAGAAACTAATTCAAGTGTGTCGTACCAGAAGAACTAAATCCTAAATTTAATACCCGTAACAATCATGCCCAGCCCCTGTTCCAACAGCATTACATGCCCAAGTGTTGCTTCCTGATGAAACAGCTACACCATAAATCAAACCATATCCTCCGCTAAGCTGGGGCGTTTTCCCTCCCGATGAACACCGGGTCGCCCCCACGCAGAAATCGGATGGCGACTCCGAACAAGGACTCCATCGTTGATAACTAAAATAGTATGTACCCCTACAGGCGGTAGGAACTTGATCAGAACCTGTACCCATGTTAAGATCGCTAGTAGAGATACCGGACCATGTCCCATTTTGCATATAATATTCAAATGCAAGCTTGCCCATCTGCCCTAAAATCTGTCTTGCTTCAGCGCCTCGGCCCTTTTCTACCATTTTAGAGTATTGAGAGATACCTAAGGCAGCTAGAATACCTACGATGATTATGACGATTATAAGCTCTATAAGGGTAAAAGACCTTGAATGGGATTTTGATATGGATATTGGGATTCCATTCCTATGCATGTGCATAGTTTACCCACTCCCAGTAATTTGTCAATATTTTTATGGGTATTTATTAGTGAAACCGGTCATAAGGGAGCCCAAATTGTGATACCTTTGACAGGTATCAGACGGGATGACGAGGATTGACCTCGAGCAGCATCTCAAGAATTCGAGCGGGCAGGGATGCCCCGCTATACACGAAGGAGGCAGAGCGAGAATTTTTGCCGAAGCGAAGATTTTCCTCGCTGGGGAAAATCGAGCGGTGCTGCGAGAGGCAAACCTCGGCAGCCCGCCAGCTTATAACCGTGGAAGGGTTGATTGACCCATCAGGTATTTGTCTATGTGATAAGCGGCCCTGCGGCCTTCGGAGATCGCCCAAACAATCAGGGACTGACCCCGGCGCATATCTCCGGCGGAAAACACGCCTTTTACCGAAGTCATAAAGTTTTCATCGGTCCTGACGTTAGCGCGGGTGTCTAATTCAATCTTCAGCTCTTGGATCGGGCCTTCTTTTTGCGGATGAAGGAAACCCAGGGCTAAAACCACTAGATCCGCATCAATCTCAAACTCGCTTCCCCGCACTTCCTTTATTATGGGGCAACCTCTGGCGTCCTTAGCAAATTCCACTTTTGCACAGGCAAGTTTCTTAAGTTTACCGCCCTCCCCGATAAATTTCTTGGTCAAAACCGACCAGTGGCGGCTTCCCCCTTCTTCATGGCTGGTAGAGGTCTTAAGCAATAAAGGGTATTTAGGCCAGGGAAAATCTTCTGTACGACAGCTAGCCGGCATGGGCATGATCTCTATCTGCGTGACGCAAGAGGCGCCCTGCCTGTGGCTGGTGCCCACGCAATCAGCTCCGGTATCACCGCCGCCAATGACCACCACTTTTTTATCTTTAGCGTCAATAAGATCTTCTTTGCCGAATTTCTCTCCGTTTCTTATTTTATTTGACCGTATCAGGTAATCCATAGCAAAATGTATGCCGGATAAATTCCTTCCTTCTACTAACAGATCCCTGGGCTCCCGTGAGCCGCAGGCAAGGCAAATGGCGTCAAATTCATTTTTAAGTTTGGATACCGGATAATCCGTGCCTACGGACACAGAGGTTTTAAAAATAATCCCCTCTTTTTCCAATAACCTTATCCTGCGGTCTAAAATCCATTTCTCCAGCTTAAAATCCGGTATGCCGTAGCGTAAAATTCCGCCGAGCTTATCATCCCGTTCAAAAACAGTGACCGAGTGCCCTGCTTTATTTAACTGGTGGCTGCAGGAAAGACCCGCGGGGCCTGAGCCGATAACCGCGATCTTCTTTCCGGTGCGTTTTTTAGGAGGCCGCGGCTTAATAAGATTATGCTTGAAGGCATATTCTATTATCGCTTCTTCGTCTTCTCTTATAGTAACGGGGTCGTCATTTATGCCCAATACACAGGCATACTCGCAGGGAGCAGGGCAGATCCTGCCCGTTATTTCCGGGAGATTGTTGGTCGCATCCAACAGGCCAAATGCCTTTTCCCAGTGGCCGCGGAAAATGGCGTCATTCCAGTCAGGGATATAATTACCTATGGGGCATCCCCCGTGACAAAAAGGTATGCCGCAATCCATACAGCGCGATGCCTGCTCTTCAGAATGCTCCGGCCTGGGCACAACTGCGACTTCCGAATAATCCTTGAGCCGCTCGCACACAGGTCGGTACTGGCTTGTCTTTCGTTTAACCTTCAGGAAACCTTTAATGTCGCCCATTTTTATCCATCCGAAACTTCCTCAAGCCCAAGTTTCCCCTCCACTATTTTCTCTTCCAGGATACGCTTGTATTCCAAAGGCATGATTTTTACAAATTTTTTTGCTTCCTCGTGAAAATCAGCAAGAATCTTTTTGGCAACCGGGCTTTGTGTATAATGCATATGGCTGGCTAGAAGGTTTTTTATGGTTTCCGAGTCATCTTCGGAGGGCTTTTGCAGCTCTACCATCTCCATATTACACTTCTTCTTAAAATCTCCTGTCTCGTCATAACAATAAGCAATCCCTCCGGACATACCCGCGCCGAAATTTCTTCCTGTCTTACCAAGGATCACCACTCTTCCGCCGGTCATATATTCACAAGCATGGTCCCCCACCCCTTCCACAACCGCATGCAACCCGGAATTCCTGATACAGAATCTTTCTCCGGCAACGCCCCGGATAAATGCCTCTCCGCTGATCGACCCATAAAAAGTGGTATTGCCGATAATTATATTCTCCCGCGCCTCATATTTGGCTTTCCTGGCCGGATAAATAATGATCCTTCCTCCGGAAATACCTTTGCCCACGTAGTCATTACTCATCCCTTCCAATTCAAAAGTAACGCCTTTAGCCAGCCAGGCGCCGAAACTCTGGCCGGCAACCCCGTTAAATTTAAAATGGATCATGTTCTCGGCAAGGCCGCTTTCTCCGTAACGCCTGCATACCTCTCCGCTAAGCATAGCCCCTGTCGTTCTGTTGATATTCTTTATCTCTAATTCTTCTTTGACCGGGATAGTCCTTTCTAAAGCAGGCTTTGCCAGCTCAATAAGTTTTAAATCCATGATTTTATCGATCCGGTGGTTTTGCTTTATCGTGCAGTGTGTGCCGGTACTTTTAGGAACCTGCGGCTTATAAAGGATGCGGGAGAAATCTATATGCTTTGCCTTCCAGGGAAGGATATCTTTCCTTACTTCCAGCAAATCGGTGCGGCCGATCATTTCATCAATTGACCTTAAGCCAAGCTCGCTCATGATCCGGCGCAATTCCTCTGTGACAAACCGGAAATAATTCACGATGTGCTCAGGCCGGCCGCTGAATCTTTTCTCTAAGGTCTCATCCTGCGTGGCGACACCCAAAGAACAGTTATTCAAATGGCAGTGCCGGAGCATCACACAGCCAAGCACGATCAGGCAAGCGGTACAAAAACCATATTCCTCTGCACCCAAAAGAGCGGCAATTGCCACATCTCTTCCTGTGCGTATCTGTCCGTCGGTCTGAAGCCGCACCCTGCTCCTTAAGTCATTAAGCACTAATGTCTGATGCGCCTCGGAAATCCCTAATTCCCAGGGTAACCCGGCGTGTTTAATTGAGCTTAAGGGTGAGGCGCCTGTTCCGCCGTCGCCTCCGGAAATCAGGATCATATCCGCGTGGCCCTTGGCAACGCCCGCGGCGATCGTGCCTACGCCGATCTCAGAAACTAATTTTACGCTTATGCGCGCTTGAGGGTTGGTATTCTTGAGGTCAAAGATAAGCTGCGCCAAATCCTCAATTGAATAAATATCATGGTGCGGAGGAGGAGAAATAAGCGTAACCCCCGGAGTGGTATAACGGGTGCGGGCGATAGTCACGCTTACCTTATGCCCGGGAAGCTGTCCGCCTTCTCCCGGCTTTGCTCCTTGAGCGATTTTTATCTGCAACTCATCCGCGTTAACCAGATAATTAGTAGTCACGCCAAACCTGCCGGAGGCAACCTGCTTTATGGCGCTGCGCCGGGAATCACCGTTAGGCAGCGGCGTAAAACGCGCCGGATCCTCTCCTCCTTCACCGGTGTTTGATTTTGCTTTAAGCCGGTTCATGGCGATCGCCAGGGTTTCATGCGCGCCTCTGGATATCGAACCAAAACTCATCGCTCCGGTAGCAAACCGCTTAACGATCTCTTCGGCCGGCTCAACTTCTTCAATAGGAACTGGCTTTACCTTTTTAAAATCCAATAAACTGCGTAAAGTTGTCGGCTGCATGGATTGGTCATTTATCAAGCTGGAAAATTCCTGATATTTTTTTACGTCATTATTGCGGCAGGCATCCTGCAAAGCCCCAACGCTCTCCGGGTTCCAGAGGTGAGATTCTCCGTCTCTTCTCCAGTGATACAATCCTCCGCTGGCAAGCTGCGGAATTTCTGTAATCCTGTCAGGATACGCTTCTTTATGGCGTAAAATTGTTTCCTGCGCGATCTCTTCTAACCTGATCCCTCCGATACGGGAAACCGTGCCGGAAAAATAGTTGCCTATTACATCTTCGTGCAGGCCAAGCGCTTCAAATATCTGGGCTCCGCGGTAACTCTGTAGAGTGGAAATCCCCATTTTGGAAAGTATCTTTAAAATACCCTTGTTAACGGCTTTTATATAATTGTAGAGCGCCTGTTTCGTATCAAGCTTAAGCTCCTCTTGTTCAACCAGGTATTCAACAGCTTTAAAAGCCAAATAAGGATTAACGCAATCCGCGCCATAACCAAAAAGCAGGCCGAAATGATGCACCTCCCGGGGTTCTGCGCTCTC
>JAHFFQ010000058.1:5208-8664 GCA_023247875.1 Candidatus Omnitrophota bacterium
TAAGCTCCTCTTGTTCAACCAGGTATTCAACAGCTTTAAAAGCCAAATAAGGATTAACGCAATCCGCGCCATAACCAAAAAGCAGGCCGAAATGATGCACCTCCCGGGGTTCTGCGCTCTCCAAGATAATACTGATTTGGGTGCGTAATGAATTCCTGACCAGGTAATGGTGCACGGCTGATACTGCCAAAAGCGCAGGCAGTCCCGCCTGGTCATTATCCACCCCCCTGTCGCTCAATATGATAAAGGTATAGCCATCTTTAATGGCTTTGGAAACTTCTTTGCAAATCTGCTCAAGTGCCTTAGTAAACCCATCTTTAAGAGATATTTTGAATAAAAGCGAAATGGTTTTTGTCTTAAAGCCGCCTTTTTTAATTTTCTTAATGGTTTCCAGTTCATCATTAGTTAAAATCGGCCGCTTAGCCAGTAATTTATGGCAATGCCGGGGGGTTTCCTCAAAAATATTTTTGCTGGGGCCAAGATAGGTTTCCAAGCTCATCACCAGCTCTTCGCGGATAGGGTCGATAGCCGGATTGGTAACCTGGGCAAAAAGCTGTTTAAAATAAGCGTAAAGTAATTGCGGTTTACTGGAAAGCACGGCATGGGGAGTATCATTACCCATAGAGCCGATAGGTTCCTGGGCAGTTTCAGCCATCGGTTTAATGAGGAACTTAAGGTCCTCTTTATTATAGCCAAAGGCCTGCATCTGGGTGAGGGTGTCAAATGAATCTTTCTTGGCGCAGCTTTTCTCCAGCTTATCCAGCTCAACCACATTTTTAGCCAGCCACTCTGAATATGGCTTTCTACGGGACATCTCTTCTTTAATATTTTTATCCTGGATAATCGCGCCTGCCTGGGTATCAATGAAGAATATCTTGCCCGGCTCTAATCTGCCCGAAAGAACAATGTCTTGCGCGGGGATATCCAGAACCCCGACCTCCGAAGCCATAACCACAAAATCTTTCTTAGTAACAATATAACGCGCCGGCCTTAACCCGTTCCTATCCAGCACAGCCCCGATACGCTCACCGTCGGTAAAAGCAATGGCTGCCGGCCCGTCCCAGGGCTCCATAAAACAGGTATGATACTTGTAAAACGCAGCCACCTTTTCATCCAAAAGCTGGTTCTGCTCCCAGGCGGAAGGAATAAGCATCATCATCGCCTGCGGCAGGCTTCTGCCGGCGAGCATCAAAAGCTCAAACACGTTATCCAGCATTGCCGAATCGCTTCCGCCGGAAACAATGATCGGATAAATACGCTTTAAATCCTTGCCGAATAACCCCGACTTTAAGATCCCCTCGCGCGCCTTCATCCAGTTGATGTTGCCGCGCAGGGTATTGATCTCTCCGTTATGCGCTAAGAACCTGAACGGCTGAGCTAAATCCCAGGTAGGAAAAGTATTAGTGGAGTAACGGGAATGCACTAAACAGAGGGCGCTTTTTAAGGTATCATTTTTTAAGTCCGGAAAGAAATTTTCCACCTGCTGCGGCATAAGCAGGCCTTTATAGGAAAGGGTGCGGCAGGAAAGATTAGTGATGTAGAAAAATGATTTTTGCTTTATTTTTGAAGAGCGGATCTCATTCTCAACCAGCTTTCTAATAATATAAAGCTTTCTTTCGAAATCAAGCTCTGTTTTTATTTTCTTGCTTCGTCCGATAATGATCTGCTCGATCACCGGCTCGGTATCCTTGGCTGTTTTACCGATATCCGAACTATCTACCGGCACAGCCCTCCATCCTAAAACCGGCTGGCCTTCCTCCCTTATGATCTTCTCAAAGGTTTTCTTGCAGAAAGCGCGCTCTTTGGCATCTTGCGGCAGAAAAACCAGGCCTGTGCCGTAATTTCCTAAATCCGGCAGCTTGATTCCTGCTTTCTCGCAGGTAACAAACAGGAATTCATGCGGCATCTGAAAAAGGATACCTGCGCCATCTCCGGTTTTGGGGTCAGCTCCGGTTGCCCCGCGATGAGCAAGGCGCCTTAGTACCTCTAAACCCTGCGTAACGATATCATGGCTTTTCCTGCCCTTAATATTGCAGACAAACCCTACCCCGCAGGAATCATGCTCAAAGCGCGGGTCATATAAACCTTGCTGCTGCGGTAAATGTGTATATTTCATGAATTTGCCTTCCACCTGCTTACATCAATACCTAATTTTTTTATTTTTGCTCGCATGGTATTACGGTTGATCCCCAGGACACGCGCGGCCTTAAGCTGATTGCCTTCACAGCGCTCTAAGGTTTGTTCAAGCAAAGGTTTCTCGATAGCCTCCAAAACGGATTTATATAATACCCCTTTTTTCTCGCTAAATAAAGAATTTTCCAGCTCGATCACCCTGTCTTTAATAAAAGCCAGGTCCCTTATGCAATCCTTTTTCACCACGCGGATAACATCATTCTGGTTGCCCATTGAAGACAGGATATACCCCTCCTTCCCCAATATCGCGCTCAAGAGCTCTTTGGTTTTCAATTCATCTTCCGCTATAAGCAGAGTAATCATTTTTGAGCACCTTATTCTATAGTCTAGCGAAATCCCGACGAATGTGCTAAATTATCTTTGATAATTTAGCACAGCTTTTGAGTCGGGGATGCCTAAACTCTATGCATGGACGCTGAGAAAAAAAGACGTTCACTTTGGCAAGATCTTAGCCATCATGAACGTCTATGTTCTTTTTTATACTTTAAGCACTACGCCGTGCTTATCCAGTGTTTCTATTAATTATTTTATAAACAGCATCTCCCGGTATTTGGGCAGGTCCCAGGCATCATCAGAGACCACGCACTCCAGCTGATCCACGTGCTTCCTGATATGCTCCATTAACGGCTTAAGCGCATTAAAATAAAGCTCCGCCCTCTTCTCATTGCCTACCTTGCCGGCCTTTTCAAGCAGCTTAACCATCTCCTGGACATTTCTGCGCACATAATATATCTTGGCGACTATTTCGGCCAAATGCTCCTTTTTATCCGTTAGCGCGGCTGTCTCCAGCTTTAAACCGGCATCCTTCTTTAATCTTACAAGCTCCCCTAAAGTTGTGGCTAAAAGCTTTTCATATTCATATCCCGCCGGGACTACCGAGGCATTGACCATTTCATTTAAGGTATTGGCTTCGATCTCAATAGTAAGATTATACATATGGATCCAAATATGGTACCGGGCGATCAGCTCCTCCCTGGAGAAAACCTTATATTTCTCAAAAAGAGCTATATTTTCTTTTTTGGTCAGGGCCTCCAGCGACTCATATGTAGAGGCGATATTCGGCAGCCCTCTCTTCCCGGCCTCCTTAAGCCACTCCTCCGAATAGTTGTTACCCTCAAAACGGATATCTTTGGTTTCTTTAGTGATTTTGGAGATCGCCATCAGCACCGCGGAATTAAAATCCTTGCCCGTTGATGTGGCCCGCTTGATCTGCTCGGCAACATAATCCAGGCTTTCGGCGATAATGGTATTGATCACCGCGAT
>JAHFFQ010000059.1 GCA_023247875.1 Candidatus Omnitrophota bacterium
TATCACTGAATCTCCCCAGGAACCAGCTGCCGAGCGAGCCTGCGATAAACCAACCGGCAAAGATGAATCCAATGGTTATCTCATTACCATAAAAAACAACGAGAAACTCGCGCATGAAAACGATCTGGCTGGATATGGCGGTAAACCCGATTAAAACTATCGCGAATAATATGCTTTTTTTCAAGGTCCGGTCCTGTTTTTATACCCTGTAAAGATAGGGCTTAAAGATAAGGTTTAATCCCAATAAGATAAGCAATACCGCGCAACTTAGCTTAAAAATCAACCCGGCTGTTTTTGATTTAAGAAATCTTGGCGCAAACCACGTAAATATCCCCGACAAGGCCCCAACAGCGATGAAACCGGAGATAAAGGTGCCCAAACCAAAGAAAAGCGCATAGAACATCCCTCCCATTGCTGATTTGGAGATCAATGTGATCTCAAGCAGTAATGCCAAAAGCGGCGCGCAGGGGAATACACCGACAGCAAAACCCAGAATAAAAAGGCTGCCGGAATTAAATATCGCACCTGCCCTGCGTTTACATAACCGGGATAATGGCTCCCTGCCCAGCCAGACATAAATTCCCAGAAGGATAATGATTACCCCTCCGGCAAACTTAAATAATGAAACCAGGCCTGAATTAGCGAATTGCCTTAGGATCAACCCTGACAAGCCGGCTAAATATCCCAATAGGAGATATGCTAAAAGCCTCCCGGATAAGAAAACCGATATATCAAGCAAGGCCTGTTTTGGTTTTGCCTGTTTTCCCGCAATGTAGGAAATCAAAACCGGCGTGCAAACCAAAAGGCAGGGCCCGGCTAACCCAAAACTAAACCCGATTCCAAAAAGCTGTAATAATGCGGCGGCATTAGGCATGTTTATTCAGGGCCCCATCTTCCGGATATCCTGAATCCGCAAAACTTGCATTTACCGTCTTTAATATTGTTCTCTAAAATCCGGTAGCCTGTTCTTTTGACAACTATTTTCCCGCAGGCCGGGCAATAAGTATTTTCCGCGGGGTTGCCGGGAACATTTCCAATATATACATACTTTAACCCGGAATCTTTTGCGATTTTATAAGCTTCCTCAAGTTTCTCTATCGGGGTAGGCGGAAGATTTTCCAGCCTGAAACTGGGCATAAAACGGCTAAAATGCAGCGGCACATCTTCTCCTAAATTATCCCTGATCCATAAGCACATCTCTTTTATTTTCACGGGATCATCATTAAAACCCGGGATAAGCAGGTTGGTTATTTCAAGCCAGACCCCCTCTTTCCTGATTATCTTCAGCGTATCTAAAACCGGCTGCAATTGCGCCATCATCCCTATTTTGGCATAGAATTCTTCGGTGAAGCCCTTGAGGTCAACATTTACCGCATCCATATATTTTAATAACTCCCTTAAAGGTTCAGGGTTTATATAACCGCAGGTGTGCATGGTGTTTTTTATCCCCTTCTGCCTGGCTATTCCGGCAATATCCAGCATGTACTCATAGAAGACAGTGGGCTCGGTATAGGTATAGGCTATGAACCTGCAATTATTCTTTATGGCTAAATCTACGACTTCCTGCGGGGAGAGATAATAATTCTCGGTTTCATCCGGCTTAGACTGGGATATCTGCCAATTCTGACAGAATAAACAACGCATATTGCACCCGGCTACTGCCAGTGAGAATACCGGCTCGCCCGGAGCCACATGAAAGAAGGGCTTCTTTTCGATCGGGTCAATATTAATGGCAACAGGATCGCCATAACCCAGGGTATAGAGCTCCCCCTCTTTGTTTATGCGCACGGTGCATACACCTCTCTGGCCTTTATCCAAAACACACTTGCGCGGGCATAAAAGGCATTGCACAATGCTCCCTTTTATCTTTTGCCAATATTTGGCGATCCTGGGGACAGGCCTCTGGGTGCTGCGTCCAGGCTGGGCTGATAAGTTAAGCGGATTTATAATTGGAACGGATAGAAACAAAACAAAAGAAATAATTGCAAACAAAATATTCTTTTTCATCTCTTGCCCCCCTGGCTAATTGAATATATTTTACCACAAAATCAGGGACGGTTCTCAAAATAAAGCAGAAGTGTCCCCTAAGATGGGGACACTTCTGCTTTGGGTTAAGAACCGT
Source organism: Candidatus Omnitrophota bacterium (assembly GCA_023247875.1). Lineage (GTDB taxonomy): Bacteria > Omnitrophota > Gorgyraeia > Gygaellales > Profunditerraquicolaceae > UBA6249. The sequence continues at coordinate 2,123 of JAHFFQ010000059.1, forward strand.
CCCTCGGTTGCTTTTAGAATTCGGCTTTCAGGCCGCCGGTAAAGGAAAAACCGGGCATGGGATAACCCTGGTTAACCACGTACTTGCGGTTTAAAAGGTTATCTATGTTGGCAAAACAGGTGACTCCGTGCTTGAATTTCTTTGAGACGCTAAGCCCCAAAACAAAGAAACTCTTTACCTTATCGGTATTCGCGGCGTTACCAAACCTCTGTCCCGTAAATTGGCCCTTTAATTCAACCGTCAACCCGTTGTAACCATTGTACCTTATGCAGGTATCAACCTTGTTCATCGGCTGGTATACAAGATATTTATGAGTATCTTCATCCCTGGCAATCAAGTATGTATAATTAATATCTAAGGCGAGGTTCTCCGAAATAAATATTTTATTTCCGAATTCTATGCCGTCAATTGCCGCGGAACTGACATTTTCCGGCCGCCATACAGCGCTCGCATCAGGGGACCATTGTATAAGCTGCTTAAAATCACTGTGAAAATAAGTGAGCCCTGAAACAAGGTATCTATTTATCCTTACCTCAGTCCCCAATTCCCCGGTGATCCCTTTTTCCGGCTTGACATCGGGATTGCCCTTTGCCCAGCCTTCATCTGGCCAGAATAAATCGTTAAACGTAGGCGCGCGGAAGGAACGGCTGATCAATCCGTGGAATTTTATGCTCTCGTTGAATTTATAGAGGCCGCTTAAGCTAGGGTTAACCTCTGTGCCGAAATTGGAGTAATCATCAACGCGGGCGCTAAGGTTGACATTCAGTTTTTTGTCAAATAAATCCAGGCGGTTCTCCAGGTAGCCGGCAGAAACATTATATTTATGCTTCGCGCTTGTGGTAGAGTCATTCATATTCTTTACATAATTGAATCCACACACTATACCGTAGGCATCCAACAGCTGTTTATCGAGTTGCAGGTCAAACCCTCTTACTGTAGTGGCATGGACGTTCTTGGTATAAGTAGTCGAATTCTCTATAAATTCCAGCCGATCGTAATTCTGATAGGCCCTGGCTGATATCCCGGTTGTTTCATCCGGTTTGAAGCCCCAGTTAAAATCAAAGAAACGGTTCAGCGTATTTTGCTTATCATCTGTATCAGGCCAACTTGTTGATCCCGGTGCGCCTGCCCTGCTTTTATAAAAACCGGAGTTCAGCTTCAAATTGTTTTCGCTATTGGGCTCATATTCCAATTTAAGATTACAGTCCTTGGCATTAAGTTCGGAATTCTCCCGGAAACCCTGGGAGCTCTGGTATCCTCCGCTGATAAGATAGCCGAATTTTGAGACCCTTGCCCCGTTTAACATGCGCTCAACATAGGTCCTGGCAGTGCCAAAGCTGCTGTAGAGCTCGGTCTTCATCCCTTCTTTTGGCGGTTTCTTGGTGATGATATTCACCACCCCTCCCATTGCCGAGCTGCCATAGAGGCTGGAACCCGGGCCATGCATAACCTCAACCCTGGCTATATCATCTAAAGGTATATGGGATAAATCCGCTTCGCCGTCTCTGGGGTTATTTATCGGCCGGCCATCCATCAAAACTAAAACTTGAGCAGAGGTAGAGCCGCGCATCCTTACCGACTTTGTTGCATTTGGCCCTCCATAAGTACTTATGTTGACAGAGGTAAAATCTGTGAGGGCATCGGCTAAATCCTGCGCCCCGCTTTCCTCCATTTCTTTGGCGGTAACGACATCAACTACACGGCCGACATCCCCGGAGGATTCTTCCATTCTGGAAGGCGTAACTACAATTTTATTCAATTCTACGTCTTGGGGGAAGGTAATATTCGGAAAGGCAAACAAGAACAAGCCTAAAACGGTCAGTTTCTTAATAATATTCTTCATTACAACCCTTTCTCTTCTTGCGAGAGTACTTACCTGCGACAGGCGATGGACCGGGCTCGTTTTCACAGAAAAATTACCGTTGCGGGACAGCGCCTGGGATCTTACCAGGACTTCCTTCACCTATCCGGTTTTGTATCTTTAGAAGTTTAAGCGTATTTTTTAATATTTAAAAACCAGTGTTTCCCAAAACTCTCTCTCAATTCAGGTTGTGCCTCTAATATCTTGATCGGCTCCCTGAATAATGGCCCATCAACCACAAAAGTATGGAATTCTCCTTTCTCCCCGCAGGGGTCAATTCCCGGTTTTAGTTCTTCTATAAATTTCCTATCCATAATTCGTCCCAGCCACTCCTTACCCAATAAATCGGCTTTGACAGCTACCACCATGGATTTAAAACCGGAATCAATAATTTCCAGGATTAATTCTCCGGTATCTCTTCCCCATAAGGGCATAACCGGCTCTACCTCCACCTCCCGGCAGACCGCATCGATCCACTCTTTATGCTCCTTAAGGTATATATCCCCGAAAACTATTCCAGCGATACCCGCCTTCTTTTTCCAGGCGCAAATCAATGCTTTAAATTCTTCGCGGTAGGCTTCCCTGTCCTTAGGCATTGCCTTTTGAACCATCGGGATGCCAATAAGCTGGGCCTGTTTGAGGATAAGCGGCGCGCCTAATCCATGAGAGAGTGAGTTTTCTCCCGAGGGATCCGTAAAATTAAATAAGACCGAAACATCGTACCCCATAGAGATAGCCTTATAGCAGGCAAAACAGCTGTCCTTTCCCGCGCTCCAGAGGCCTGCCACTTTCATCGCAGCCCTCCCGCGAGGATCTCGCGCAATAAACCCATATCAATATTATCCCTTACCAGCTGCGCCAGTTTATCAAACTCTTTATCCGGATTGAAATTTTCTTTTACCGGTAAAACAGGCCACCCCTTTTTCCTCCTTAGCCTGTTCAGGAAATTTCTTCTGAACGCGCCCGCGTCAAATATTCCGTGAATATATGTACCTAAAATCCGGCGATCCCTGCTTATCGCTCCTTCGGGATATCTGATTTTCTTGCCGTTACATTCAATAACCTCAAAAAGAGGATCGCACTTTCTTGTAATCCGGGTTAAACCGTGGTGGATCTCATATCCTGATAATTTTAAACCCGAAATAAGCTCTTTTGCTTCAACCCGCGCAAGGGTTTTATCCAGCTTTAAGCTGGTTTCAACCGGCAGGAGATTTAATCCCGGGATTGCTCTGCGTTTTGATTCCAATCCATGCTTATCATGTATCCTGCTGCCTAACATCTGATACCCGCCGCAGATACCCGCCAAACTGACTGACTTATCGGAATTGATAATAGATAATATCCTCTTTATAAATCCCGACTTCACCAGGTACCTTAAATCCGAAATAGTGTTTTTTGTCCCGGGAATGATGATCATATCCGGCTTGTTTAATTCTTCAGGGCTTTTCACGTAACGTAAACGCACGTCAGGCTCTTTTTCCAGGTGATCGAAATCCGTAAAATTGGAAATATGCGGCAGATAGATTACGTCAATATTAAGCCTGCGCTCTCTGCAGAAGGAGTTATCTTTAAAATTATCCAAAGGCACAGCATCCTCTTCGGCGATTTTTATATCTTTATAATAAGGAATTACCCCCAACACTTTTATCCCGGTGCGTTTCTCTAAATAATCTATTCCCGGCTTAAGCAAGGTTATATCCCCGCGGAATTTATTTACAATTATACCTTTGATCATCCTTCTCTCTCCGGGGGTCAAGAGCGCCAGAGTCCCGACGATCCAGGCGAAAAATCCGCCTTTATCAATATCACCTACCAAGATCACAGGGGCTTTGGCGAAAGCGGCCATTTTCAGGTTGACTATGTCGTGCGATTTCAAATTTATCTCCGCAGGGCTGCCTGCCCCCTCTATAACTACAACCTCATAATCACCGGCTAACCTTCGGAAAGAGCTCCTCACTACCTCCAGAAGCCTGCTCTTGTATTTTGTGTAACGCAGGGCATTCATATTTCCAATGGGTTTGCCCAGGACAATGACCTGGGCGCCAACATCGCTGGTCGGCTTGATCAAGACAGGGTTCATATCCACGCTCGGCTCTATGCGGCAGGCCTGGGCCTGGGTTGCCTGGGCCCTGCCGATCTCACCCTGTTCCCTGGTAACAAATGAATTCAAAGCCATATTCTGGGCCTTAAATGGCGCAACACTGTAACCCTCCTGCAAAAAGATCCTGCATAAAGCAGAGACGATCACACTTTTGCCCACCCCTGAACCTGTTCCGCAAACCTGCAATGTTTTAGCTTTCATCTATTTTAATGTTAAATATTTCCCAGGATAAAAACCGACAAGAGGGTAATTATCTCCGTTAATTCGATCCCCGCTCCCAGGGTATCGCCGGTTATCCCCCCTATCTTTTTAGTCGAGAATTTCCCCAGAGCATAACTAAAACCGGTAACGATCAACAACACGAGCAACCCTCTTACCTGCCAGGCTATAGACGCGCAGATAACCGCCGCGGCAGAAGAAAGGATAAATATCTTCAGGTTCATACCTTTGATAAATGCCCCTGCCTTTCCCTCCTGCCGGGCATAAGGGAAAAAGAACATTGTTGCTACCGCTGACCAGCGGCTTAACACGCACATCAGCATAAGAGCGTTAAGCTGTAAAGATACGCTTATTGAAAAAAGAAGGACAATCTTTAACAATATTACGCTTATCAGGCTTAACACGCCCATGACCCCGCTCCGGGAATCGCGCATTATCTCAAGCATTTGCTCAGCTGGCCTTGCGCTTAAGAATGCGTCGGCAGTATCCGACAAGCCGTCCAGATGCAGCCCCCCGGTAATAACGATCAAAACAACCACGGTGATCACATTCATGGCCAGAAAAGGAAGATTCAAAAAAGACAACAAGGCATTTAGCCCTGCAAGGAATAACCCCAGGAGCAGGCCGACAAGCGGAAAATATACCATTGAACCGGCCATCCTTTGCTCATTGGCCGTTTTTAATTTAACCGGAATGACGGTTAAAAACTGTAGCGCTGATAAAAATGAGGCTATCATATATTTTTCTCCGATACATTGGCGCTCTTAAATGTCGCCATCTGGGTAAGGATCTTGACCGCGGCGTCAGCCAGGCCTATCCCAAGAGCTCCGCCAGTCCCTTCTCCAAGCCTTAAATCTAAATCCAACAAGGGCCTTAACCCGATGTGCTCCAGGATAATTTTATGCCCTCCCTCCTGGGATTTGTGGGCGGCGATCATATAATCTTTTACCTTGGGCTCAATTTTAAAAGCAACCAAAGCGGCTGCGCCTGATATAAACCCATCAATAACTACCGGGGTTTTATGGGAAGCGGCAGCCAGGATTATACCCGCAAGGCCTCCGATCTCAAATCCGCCCACTTTAGATAAAACATCAATTGGGTCAGCCGGATCAGGCTTGTTAAGCAAAAGGGATTTTTTGATAACTTCGATCTTATTCTTCAGCCCCGGATCATCCAGGCCGGCCCCTCTTCCGGTGATCTTTTCAACCGGGCTGCCGGTAAAAGAAGCGGTGATCGCGCTGGCAGCGGTAGTATTGCCTATCCCCATTTCACCGGTCCCGACAATATCAATGCCGCGCCTAAGCTCTTCTTCAAATAAATCTATACCAGCGTGGATTGCTTTTATTGCTTCATCCCTGGTCATCGCCGGGCCCTTTGCCATATTCTTTGTCCCGTAATTTATCTTTTCAACGCGTAGTTTTGGATCAGGCTTTAGATCCGCAGAGACTCCGATATCCACGACCACCACTCTTGCGCCGACATGCTTTGCCAGGACATTTATCCCTGCTCCGCCAGCGACAAAATTATAAACCATTTGAGCAGTCACCTCTTTAGGATAAGCGCTTACTCCTTCGTCAGTTACCCCGTGGTCCGCGGCTAAAGTAAAAATAACTTTATTTACCAATGATGGATTAACTTTCCCAGTAATCCCGCAGATCCGCTTTGCCAGCTCCTCCAATCTTCCCAAGCTCCCCAATGGCTTAGTTAGATTATCCAATCTTGCCTGCGTCTTATTTATAATAACAGGATCAACTCCCGAAATATTCTTGATCGTATTATTTATCCTCTCCACTTACCTTCCTCCCTTTATCTTTAAGGCTATACCTGAAACAGTAAAAAACACTTCATCGGCTTTAGCGGCAACCAATTGATTAACCCTCCCGGAGATATCGCGAAAGTCCCTGCCCAGCTTATTTACCGGTACTAATCCCAAACCCACTTCATTAGAAACCAGGATTATCCTCGCCCTCTTCTTCCCTAAAACAAACAGCAGGCCTTCGATATTCCTGATAACTGCTTCTTGGCCGTCACCGGCGAGGACTAAATTAGAAACCAAAAGAGTCAAACAATCAATAAGGATACAATCAAAGCTGCTATTAATCTTATCTAATAATTTTGCCAGATCCCTGGGCTCCTCAAAGGTCTCCCAATGTTTTGGCCGCGATTCTTTATGCAGCTTGATGCGCTCCCGCATCTCTTTGTCCAGGCCCTGGCAAGTAGCGATAAAGGCGACTTTCTTGTATTTCTTGGCCAGGCTCAAAGCATAGGTGCTCTTCCCGCTGCGCGCCCC
>JAHFFQ010000060.1:0-5660 GCA_023247875.1 Candidatus Omnitrophota bacterium
GCCTCTAACAATCAATGTCTTGCCGTGCGATTTGACGACAAGGTAATCTTCCCCTTCTGTGCTGCAAAATTCCGCATCCCATCCCCGCGCCCTTCCCAGGGCCGAGAGGGAATAAAATAAAACTTCCTTGAATCCACGGAATAACGAAAGCCGCTTACATTCAAAACGCTCTTGCTCATTCAACTCCGGCGGCGAGGCACTGCTGTCATCTGGCGGCTGGTCAGGCAGATTCAAAACCTCCGCGCCTTCGCTTCCGGCCGGCGGATCTTTATCTGGGTTATTTGTGACATTTATCGCCGCCCGGTTATTCTTGCGATTCCCGAAATAGTGGAACGCTAATATAATTGAGCTTAGAATGGTGGCAGGAATGCCGATATAGAACAATATGGTCTTCATGGGATCTTGGAATATTACATTTCCCAATCCCCCTGTCTCTTTACCGTAGCCTATTAACCAAAGAGAGAGAAATGCCAGGGGTACACCCAGGCAAAAACATACAACGCATAACCTGCATGCCTCCAGGATATACCAAAGGCGCCGGTCTTTTTGCGGCAATTCTCCCAGCGCTGAGGCGGCTGAATGCTTTTGCCAGGCCTCCGTAGCCCAACCGTGTCCGGGAGATTGATTTAATAACATAACTATATCTATTCCAGTCTTGCTTTCCAGTAAGGAGAGCAATTTTCCCATTGCATCAGTTTTTTTCACAAAAGCGGCTTCTAAATAAACAGAGAGATTGATATGGCCGCCTATTTGGCGATAAGGATTAATGATCAGAAAACCAGATGGCTTAATCCATTGTGTAACAATTGGCAGATATTGCCCGTAATCCCGGCCTGAATCTTCGCAGGCTTTTTGATAATAAGCATCTAACTTTCCGAATAGTTCATTATTCAATTCATATCCCGGAGAAACAATATTATCCTGAACAAACACGATTTTTCTTTCGTAATCACCGTCAAATAACACAAAGGACAATACAGCCCTTCCTTTTTCATCCCGGTAAATATCAATTATATTATCTTCTGCCAACCCCAAAGCTTGAAGTTCCTGGATAATAAAGAATTCCCGTTCCTCGTAGAAATCTGAGGTATGATTATACCCAAGGTAATATTTATTCCAAAAATACGGCGATTCTTTAGCGAGCCGGCTCCAATTCTTCCGATGGGCCATTAATTTCTCTATACGAACTTCAAAATCATTGATTAAATATGCCAGTGTAAAATGAGTCGCTGACCAGAGATTGACAATATCCGTGCCAGCATAACCTGATGCTACGACAAATTCTTTAGAATTTGGATTAACAGTTTCAAGCGTATACTTATTGCAGAAAATAACCGGTCCTGAAAGTATCCCGTGTCGGCTGATGTATGCTTCCGGAGAAACCGCCAGCGCAGAGGAGCAGGATAATTTAGCGAAGTGCTGTTTTGTTGATTCCCATTGAATCATAAATTCTCCGGGCAATATTTCCAACGCTTCCTGCAAATATTTGCTTTCCTGAAGAATATTTAAAAATGCGCTGGTTCCCGATAATGCCGCTTCTTCAGTCAAATCCAACTCCCTGCTTAAATGGCGCACCCTGTTTTCTGATTCTTTTGGCTCCAACATAACATAGGTTGCCACCTCGTCGGCTGCCCTTAGGAAATATGCCTGTTCTTCGATCGCTTTTCGCAACGCCAGGCTGCTAATTGAATCCAGATATGCCCCAATCTCAGCCTTTTGTTCCGGCGTCATCGGATAATCAGTCATGCGAATCAAAAGCAAAATGCGATTAATATCTATTCCCAATTTATCCAATAATCCGCTGATTTCCTTACTCTTGATTAAATATGTTATGGTGTTAGCAACTACCGGCTTAGAATGTCGTTTTCTTCCCGGGTCAAGATCATGCAATAATCCGGCTACCCCCATTTCCAGCATGCGCTCAATAAGATACCCCCTATACTTATAAATCAGAATGGACAAATAAGCTGTTTCTAAACTGTGGTCAAAGGCATGGTAACTATGGACAAGCCAACTGTCTTTTTCATATTCCGCTTTCACAAATGAGCACAATTCATCCAGATAAACCTGAGTTGCTCCCGGTAAATTAAGGATTTCTTTTATTCTTGCCCACAAATCGCTTTGTAGCGGCGATGAGCTGCCATCCGGATTTTCCCTGGTTTCCTGATTTAGCCCTCCGTTTGGCATACGCTCCCGCAATTTATCCGCTTCTTCCCTGAACGACGGGTTGGAGCGCGAGGCGTCCTTGAGCATTTGAACTGCGCTCCTGAAGTACGATGGGTCATCATTTAAATCCAAAAGGCATTTAATTGATTTTATAAGCAGTTTATAGGCATTATCGTTTTCATAGCCTCTCCTGATAGCTGTTTCTGCGTAACCGGCAGCTTTTCTATAAAACACGAGTAGATGATCTTCCCCGCTTTCTGAGCTTTCCGCCATACCAAAATATGCTTCCCCGATTAAATAATAAACAAAGGCAAAATCAGGATACAGGCATTGTATCTTCTTGAGATTGCTTATGGCTTTGAGATAATTTTCTTCGGCGCTTGCTGTCTGAGCGCGAGAATAATATTCTTTTATATTATCCCAGGCAAGGATCGCCTTAACAAGGTTGCCTTCGGAGAAGCTGCAAACCGCATCGACTGCACTTGCCGGCGCCGTAAAATATAGCGTTTTAAAAATAAATTTTAGCGATTGCGCTTCCCATTTTTTATTTTGGCCTAATATATTTGTTGATATCGTGGTAGGGTTGACGGCAGGCTGATGGTTGATACTTGCGAGAGTATCAATACTTGCAAATAAATTGAAAATAAAAGCTAACGCAATAAGGATTCTTAATGGCGGAGCTTGCGCGCGCTCAATATTGGCCGGAGAAAATACCAGCGGTGAGGCACTAATAAAGCTGTTATCTATGACAAAATCAAAAAGCAGCTCATTCGTATTGCAAGTTTTATGCAGCAAATCCTCAGGATCAAGACTTCGTACATATTTGCTGGCGCTTGTCTTCTTACGGTAACTTAAATATGAAAACCTGGATTCTTTATCCGTAACAATTCTAAGCGTAATAACATTATTATGGAATATTTTATATTTGTAGCAATTTAATCCATCTATTATTACCAAATTTACCCCATTGTTATTCAAGGATTCTATAATTGCAAATTCCAGCCTGTCTATGTCAATCTTAACTTCCGATAGTCCAAAAATAAAATATTCATCCCTTTCTATAATTTTAGCATGGGAATTATAAAGCTTGTAAATCAGCTTTGCGATATAACTTTTACCGGCGCCCGAGTCGCCATCAATGATTAATAACAGTTTTCCTGCCTCCGCTTTTTCGTCAATCATCTTCTTCAAATCTGCCAATGCTTTATCGTGGTCTGGTGATCTCTTCCCCGGAGGCAACTCCAGTATAACCGGCGAGGCGCTGTCAACGCCTTCGATAATCTCTTGAGGCGCGGCGGGCAAAGGATAAATACGTATCATTATTTCGTATTTTTCAAGTTCTAATGCCGAAGCTTTTTCAAAATCAACATCTATAAAATGGAGCGATCCGCGTTCCTTCAAAGATATCTCTTTATGGTATTTACTAAGATTTTCTCTTAATAGTCTGTATATTATATCCGAGAACTTACCTTCGTATATTTCCAGACATTTACCTTCCCGGATACATAACTCCGCCAGTTTGATTAAAGTATTTGTGTAAATCCTCTTTCCCACTTGTTTCGAGAACATGTCTTTTCTGGAGATGAAAATGGACTCTTCGCGCAGTTCGATGCCGACATGTAACGCCGACTCGTTATTACATAGTATTACCCAACGGTCAGGCAATTTAACAAAGGTAAGGGTGTATTCCGGCGTGATTATTTTCAGAGAAGCAATATCCTCTTCGCTTATCGGTGAGGCGGAATGGCTGGGCTCCTGGCGAATGGGGCTTGCTACTATCTGCACTTTGCTGAAGTTCACCGCTTTAACTCCGGATTCCAATTCGATCCCGGGGAGCTTTTCCATAAACATAAACGCAACCCCTTCAATTTCCGCTTTCTCATCAGGCTTCAATATAAAAATAACTTTGCTTTCCTTGGTTTTTATTTCTTCGACGCTGCATTTCCATCGGGCAAATAGTTCGGTTATCTTAACCAATGACTCCACCTTGTCCGTAAGCTCAACGGTGACTTTTATGCGGCCTTGCACTTTAATATATTTTACAAACTCTTCCATGCTGATCAGGCCATATGCCACTGCCGCATAAAACTCATCCCTGTTTAACAATCCTTTAAAATTTATAAAGCGCTGGATGAATTTATGCGGCACATCCTTGAATACCTGCCGGATCTTTTGCTCGCCTTCTTTAGATAATGCTTTTATCTTCTTGCCGTCCAACAGCCCGATAATCAATAGCTTGGTACGGATCTGCCCTGTCTTGCCCAGCATAAAACGCAGGCTTTCCTTATCTAAATGTCCGGCTCCGCTGTTTAACATCACAACCATCCCTGTTTCCAAAGGCTTGCTTTCGTCTAAGGGCTTACGGAAAATTTCTTTCGGCATCTCTTCCCCGGTTTTTTCTACTTCTACATGCAATAACCCTGCGTAATACTGGCCTAACTGATTTATCTCAGGATGCGCGGCTAAATCAAAAGAATATGCCCCCCTGGGCAGTTCAAGAACGCGCATAAGGAATCCACCGGGCACCTCTCTAAGGTACTTAACATTTATTTTATCTTCCAGCGACGCTTTAAGAAGATCAAAATTCTGGTTGGAATCACTGCCAAGCTCAATGTTGTCATGAGAAAAATCCTGGGATACGCCGTTGATTTCCAAGCCGATTTGCTTATATTTATAGTGAGGCACTGCTGCCGGCAGGTATTCTTCTTTGGGTAATCCGGATATATACGCCCGGTAATCTTCCGGATACATAAACACTATTTCATAGGGCAGAGGCTGCTCATCCTTTAAAGGAGCTCTCTTGCCGTCAATATACAGTGCCGTGTATCCTGTTCTTTGTCCCGTATGCGGGTTAATCTTATGTTCAATCTTTGTATCCATTTTGTAGGCAATATTGCGCTTATTTAAATACGCGGCAAGAAATTCCAATATTCTTATCATCGGCTCTGGATGGGCGACAATACGCATACCCATAATATCGTCTTGTTTATGCATAGGCTTCTTATTTTTTCTTGTAGTTTCCTTAAGATGCATGCTCACAGGGCGTTTTATCCTGTATTCTAATTTTTCGTAAGGAACCACTTCTCCCTTAAGCCAATCCCGGATACCTTTTACGAATCCCTCAAGTTCCTCTTCCATTTCCTTGTAAGAAAGCCCCCAGAATTGCTTGCGCCTTCTTTCTATCTCCTTGAATTTCCTGGGGTTTAACAGCTTAAAAGCGACATTCCTTAACCTCTCAAACAAATAAGAATCATTAAGACGATGAGGCAGGCGTTCATAAATATAGTGTATCTCCTTATAGGAATATTCTTTTCTCTTCTTTCCTTTTCTCTTGGGAATATCCTGCAACCTGTCTGCAAGGAGCAGTTGCAAGGTTTGCATATCCCCGCAGAGCTGAATGAGCGCGTTCTGGTAATTATGCGCGGTGCGGCTGCCTTCAATGCCTTTAATACATCCGCCAACCCATGGCCAGCGCACAACAATCATTTCCAGGC
>JAHFFQ010000060.1:5760-8585 GCA_023247875.1 Candidatus Omnitrophota bacterium
GTTTGCATATCCCCGCAGAGCTGAATGAGCGCGTTCTGGTAATTATGCGCGGTGCGGCTGCCTTCAATGCCTTTAATACATCCGCCAACCCATGGCCAGCGCACAACAATCATTTCCAGGCGTTCAATCATATCTTTTATCTTTGCGCAGTCATAGGGGCGTAAATGCGGTATCTTATTCCAATCCCTCTCATCGAAGACTGCCTCACGCTGTTTTCCGGTTAATTTATGATAGATAGAAGCAAGTAAAACCGGAACAGGAAATCTCCATATAACTCCGGTAAGCGCCACTTTTAAACAATGGTCAATATAAAAATCCTCGGAAGGATGGAAACGCGCATCCCCGTATAAATTTTGCGCCCTGGAAATTTCAGCGCCTACCGTATGCCATTCATCAAGAGAATACTCGGGCACGCGCATTTCTTCCAATATCCGGGCAATAATTCCTAAAGTAGGCGTTTTGGCTTTAACCGGAGAGGAGGAATCCTTAAGCTCTTTCTTCCAGCGCTTTAGCTTATCAAAAATCATCTTATAATCTTTTCCGCGGGGCCGCAGGCGCATACTTCCGAACCCATACGCGTCCGCGTTCCTAAGCTTTCTATGATTCACCTTCCCTTTTTTAAAGAAATGCAGCTCTTTGGCGGCTCGAATGGCTTCTTCGGCAAATATTGCCCGCGCCTCTGCAAGCGCTGACCTGAATTCCTTATCCCTTATTTTTTCCAGCCTGATATTTTCTACAAATAACGGGATAAAGATATTAAGGGTAGAAAGCAGCCTCCTTTTGCGAAAGGCCGGGTCCTGCTCCATATGCACCAGGGAACGCAAGTCATTTATCCTATCGCTGTACTTGACCAGCTGAACTATAAAATAGAGCTTCCTGCACTGCTCGGTTAATTTAAGCAGGTATTCTGTTTCTTCCTCTTCTCTAATGCTGTGATTTTTTATCTTGGTCAAAAGGCTGACCGCCGCGTAAATGTAGCCGCCAAACTTTTTTCTTAATTCCTGCGGCCTGATCGTTTTGTCTTCCAGGGTATCGTGCAGCAGAGCGACTATTACGATTATCTTCAAAATATAGCGGTCCCGGATGCCAAACCTGACTGCGGCGAAGATAGCAGTTTCAACTGGATGCATAATATAAGGGTGTTTCTTATCTTTGCGCGACTCTCCTAAATGCCGCTTGATCAGGATATCCAATGCCCATCTGAAATCTTTTATGTCATTTTTATTAAACACGCCCGGCAGGTTAATTAACAGGAGTTTTTGGAACCAGTCAATGAATTCCATCCGCTCTAAGCTTATGCCATACTCTGTTTGCGAAAATTGAGCCTTGAATTCTGCCTTCACTTCAGCTGCCAGGGAAGCCGGTTCTTTACCTGTTTTATAGGGGATTTCTATCTCCATGGCAAAATTCACCTTTTGGGTATCCACGTAAAAATAGGGGGTTAAAAAAGATTTGATGTTTATATTCTTCCTTTTCAATATATCCGTAACCGCAAGCAAATGTACTGGTAGAAGAGGTACGGAAAACTCCATCACCCAATTTGTCCGGTAGACTCTTTCTGTTTCCGGCTCTTCCCAGTCTTTAATCCGCCTTAACTCTTTAACGATAGAATGGATGTCCTTCTCTCCGGCACTTTCTATGATAATCCTTAATTCTTTGAGGTGCTTGTTGTCCAAATATTGCATCCATTTATAATGGACCCCTGCCTTAGTTACTATCCCGAAAATCTCATTCAGCAGCCCGACGCGACCATAAGGAAAATTGATTTTAACCTGGCAGCTAAACCGCTGGTCTGTATGCCGCTTATCTTCTATGGATACTTCGATACCCTTTCTTATCAAAAGAGGCTCTCTTTCTAAAATGGTCAAGTCACAGATATCGGAATCACAATACCCCTTTTCTGGGGGTTTACGCTTGGGGTTGCTTATGCTGATGTAGAAATCAAATCCTCCTTCGCCGTATGCCTGGGTGAGCCGGGAGAATGTTTCTTGCAGGTCATCGCCGATGAGATTATCGTTATCCTCCAGGAAAAGCCTGAATTCTCCTAACGTCAGCCGGATGGTAAAGCCCTCTTCATTCCAGGACATCTTAAGCGGCTTCTTCCCGGAGCGGTCCCGTTTCAGGCCGTGCTTCTTAACAGTATTAATCAGCCTTTCCCTGAGATTGCTTCCGTCATGCTCGGCAAAAAATACTATGTTTTTTATCCCCCTTAGCTGCCTGTCGTTTTCCGTTAAATCACTTCCCTCTCTGCCCCACGCTGCGGCAATAGACTTAAGGATAGAAACCTTCCCATCAATGCCGGCGATGTGTTTAAGGTCAACAAGCCTGCCTGCCAGCTTAAATTCAAATACGCTGTTTTGGGATACCGCGTCCAATTCGCAAGGAAAGCATACTACATTGACTCCCTGAATATGAGAAAACCCGCATAAATGCATAACATCCCTGAACTGGAAGGTAAACCTGTGAATACCGGAGATTTCGCCTAAAAGTCCTTTGACCGCGGCCTCATATCTCTGTTTTTCCTGTAAAGTGGCCCTTGGAAAATGCCGCAGCGCATTCTTTACTACTTCCACCAATACCCGGTTACAAACGGGGTTATTGTAATGGATAGCCCACACCCCTTCCGAAAGCAGCTGGTCCAGTTTTGTGATAAAAACAGACATATCTATCCTTTTGTCATTACGGAAATAATCGCTCCATTTATAAATTGAATTTAAGCCTTCCAGCAGCTCCCCGAACTCATCTTCGTCTTTGGCCACCCACATTAACCCCAGTATAAAACTTAAGACCCTTCCGCGCGTAGCTCCGAGCCTCTCGAACTTCTC
>JAHFFQ010000061.1 GCA_023247875.1 Candidatus Omnitrophota bacterium
CCCCTCTGGTTTCCACTGTTTATATGACGGTCCTGCCGGCAAAGCTGGCGGGGGTTAAAAAAATAGTTCTGATCAGTCCGCCGGATAAAAACGGGTTTATCAATCCGCATATCCTGGTAATGGCGGATCTATTAAAAGTTGATGAGTTTTACCGCGTAGGGGGAGCGCAAGGGATCGCTGCTTTGGCTTACGGGACTAAGATCATCCCGCGGGTGGATAAGATCGTCGGGCCGGGGAATATTTATGTCAGCGAGGCCAAGCGCCAGGCATTCGGCATGGTGGATATAGATATGATCGCAGGACCCACGGAGCTGGTGATCATTGCTAACCGTTTCAGCGACCCGAAGTTTGTCATTGCGGACCTGCGCGCCCAGGCCGAGCATACAAAAGGTTTGGCTATATTGATCACAAATTCCAAAGGCCTGGCTAAAGAGGTTAAATCCCAGTTGGACGGCAATAACGGTTATATTGTCCTGGCCAAGAATTTAAAACAGGCCTGCGAGATTGCCAATAAGATAGCCCCTGAACACCTTGAGATATTGGTCCAGAATCCCGGTAGGCTGGTCAAATCCGTGAAAAATGCCGGAGCGGTATTTTTGGGGCCCTACAGCCCCGCGGCAGTGGGTGATTATGTTGCCGGGCCAAGCCATGTCCTGCCGACAGCCGGGACAGCCAGGTTCTTTTCCGGGTTATCGGTATTTGATTTTGTGAAAAGCACGCATGTTATCAGTTATTCAAAGAAAGCGCTGGAGAAGATGCGCGAGCCGCTGGAAAAGATCGCCGGCATCGAAGGCCTGCAGAAGCACGTGGATTCGGTAAAGGCGAGGTTTGAATAAAGGAGAGAGATGAGAGAAGCGAGCATACCCCGAAAAACTAAAGAAACCAATATAACGGTTAAACTGAATATTGACGGATCAGGAGAATCAAAAATTAATTCAGGCATAGGTTTTCTGAATCATATGTTGGAACTCTTTGCATTTTGGGGACATTTTGATTTAGAGATCATTACTTCCGAAGCCGACTTGAAAGTAGATATACACCATACTAACGAAGATTTAGGTATTGTACTGGGGCAGGCTTTTAAAAAGGCATTGGGGGATAAGGCCGGCATTAACAGATTTGGTTCTATGTCAGTTCCGATGGAGAATGTCACTGCACATGTTGCGGTTGATATTAGCGGCAGGGGTTCCTTTAAGGGTACTTTCGGAGAAAAAATATCCCCCAATGATATGCCTCAGCCCCAGGAGGGTTATGAGCTCAAGTACGCAGAGCATTTTTTTGAGGCATTTGCCAAGCAATTGGGTATGAATCTCAATGTAAGGATCGATAATCCCAGCCAGGATCTACACGCTACCCTGGAACCGGTTTTTAAAGCTTTAGGCAAAGCTTTGGAACAGGCCGCTGCAATTGACCCGCGCAGAAAAGGTATCCCATCTACCAAAGGCGTGATTGACTAATGAAGATAGCGATCATTGACTATGGCATGGGCAATATTCACAGCGTAGCCAAGGCCCTGGAGTTTTTTGGCGCTGCGATAAGCGTCACCAATAAAAAAAACGATATAGCCGGCTGTGACAAGATCGTGCTGCCCGGGGTAGGGGCTTTTGATGACGCGATGGCGGAATTGGAAAAGCAGGGCCTTGATATGGTAATCAAAGAACAGGTTAAAAATAAGAAACCGTTCCTGGGAATTTGCCTGGGCCTGCAGCTTCTGCTGGAAGACAGCCAAGAGGCTAAGGATAAAAAGGGGCTGGGAATTCTGAAAGGCAGGGTAGTTAAATTTAAAGCCGGAGCTGGACAGAAGATCCCGCACATGGGATGGAATGACCTTAAGGTCATCTCCGGGGATTGTTCTTTGTTAAGCGGCCTTCCCACCGGTTCCCAGGTTTATTTTTGCCACTCATACTATCCTAGCCCGCTTGATGAATCTATCATCGCGGCAACCACTGATTACGGGCTGGAATTCCCCTGTGTCCTGTGGAAGGAGAATGTTTACGGGGTGCAGTTCCATCCGGAAAAGAGCCAGGCAGTCGGTTTAAAAATACTGGAGAACTTCGTTAATTTATGCTGATCATCCCGGCGATAGATTTAAGAGGCGGAAAAGTAGTCAGGCTTTTTCAGGGAAAGTTTGATCGCCAAAAGGTTTATTCCGGCGACCCGGTAAAGGTGGCCAAGCATTGGGCCAGGCAGGGGGCGCAGTTTTTGCATATAGTTGATCTGGATGGCGCGTTGAACGGCACTCCCAAAAATTTGAAGGCGGTAAAGGAGATTTCCGCTAAGGTAGGCGTGCCCTTTGAATTCGGCGGCGGGGTAAGAAGCATTGAGATGATCTCAAAGCTGCTTGAGTTGGGAGCGCAAAGGGTTGTCCTGGGTACAAGAGCGGCAAGTGACGCGGCTTTTCTCAAAAGAGCAAAGAAGAAGTTTGGAGAAAAGATAATTATCAGCATTGACGCCAAAGAGGGGAAGGTTTTGACCCGGGGATGGAACCTGAGATCGGCTAAAACAGCCCTGGATTTTGCCTCAGAGATAAAAAAAGCGGGTTTTAATCAGCTGATTTACACGGATATTTCTAGGGACGGCACTTTGAGCGGCCCGAATATTAAAGGGATCAAAGAGCTGCTTGTAGAAACAGGATTAAAAGTCATTGCTTCCGGAGGCGTATCCGGTTTAGAGGATCTGGCTAAATTGAAGAAGCTTGAAAAGAAGGGGGTCATCGCGGTTATAGTGGGTAAGGCCTTGTATGAAGGGAGATTCACTTTAGGGGAGGCGTTAAAAATAAGTTATCCCGCCTCATAACATATGCCAAATTATCGCAAGATAATTTGGCATATTCGGCGGGATCAATTCGCACATTGACTTACTCATACTATCGTATTCGTAAGCCAAGTGCTCATTGAAAAAAGGAGGAGGGGATGGTAAGAAAAGTATTGTTATCGGTTTTAGCGGTGGTTTTTGTTTCTTCTTTAAGCGGGTGCGCTACCGCGCGCAAGAACAATGAATTGGAGATCCAGGGTTTGAGAAACCAGGTATCCGCTCTTGAGTCACAGTTAGCTGCTAAAGATGAAGAGATAAATAGTTTGCGTGAATCTACTATGAAATCCAGCGAGATGCCTGCTAAGGTTGCGCAGAAATCCGGAGAGGTTAAACGGCATCCGAACAACAAGCAGATCCAGACTGCTTTAAAAAATGCCGGCTATTATCAAGGAGCTATTGACGGCAAAATGGGCAAGGGTACACGCGAAGCAATCAAGGCTTTTCAAAAAGCCAACAATCTTCCTGCCGACGGAAAAGTAGGCAAGAAGACCTGGATACTTTTAAAGAATTATCTTGAGGAAAAGGTAAAGTAGCTCATTAAATGCTAAGCAAGCGTATTATCCCGTGCCTGGATATCAAGGATGGCCGCGTAGTCAAGGGGGTTAAGTTCCTGGGCCTGCGTGATGCCGGTGACCCGGTTGAGGTGGCCAGGGCTTATGATGCCCAGGGTGCCGATGAACTGGTTTTCTTGGATATTACCGCCAGCTTTGAAAACAGGAAAACCCTGGTTTCCCTGGTTGAGCGGATTGCCAGGAATATTTTCATGCCTTTTACTGTCGGCGGCGGGATCGGCGATATCGAGGATATACGGAATATCCTGAATGCCGGCGCGGAGAAGGTGTCGTTGAACACCCAGGCGGTGAAGCTCCCGGAGTTGATCAGCGCTTCGGCAAAAAGATTCGGCAGCCAGTGTATTGTGGTGGCTATCGATGCCAAGCGAAAGGGGGATTCCTGGGAGGTTTTTATCAACGGCGGCAGGACTCCCACGGGTATCGATGCTCTAGTCTGGGCAGAAAAGGCAGCCAGGCTGGGAGCCGGAGAAATACTTTTGACCAGCATGGATTATGACGGAACCAAAGATGGCTATGACCTGGAATTGACTAAAGAAGTAACCCAAAAGGTAAATATTCCGGTCATTGCTTCCGGCGGGGCGGGAAAATTAGAGGATTTCTATGATGTTTTCACGCAGGCTAACGCGGATGCGGCTTTAGCCGCCTCGCTGTTTCACTATCAGGAGTATTCTGTAAAACAGGTCAAGGAGTATTTAAAAGAGAGAGGGGTAGCCGTAAGATCATGAAAAAGATCAAGTTTAAATTGCAGGAGCTGAAGTTTGATAAAAACGGCCTGATACCGGCGATCATCCAGGATTACAGGAATAATGAAGTATTGATGGTCGCTTATATGAACAAGGAGTCATTGCGCAGGACATTGAAGTCGGGCAAGACCTGTTTCTGGTCCCGCTCAAGAAAAGAATATTGGGTCAAAGGTTTAACCAGCGGGCATTCTCAGTTTGTCAAATCCGCGGCATATGATTGCGACATGGACGCCTTATTAATACGAGTGCGCCAGGTGGGCGCGGCATGCCACACAGGCAACAGGAGTTGTTTTTACAGGAAGATTAAGTGAATAAGTTTAAGCCGGATTTAAAAGAATTCTTAAAATTAACCAAGAAGGGGAATGTTATCCCGGTATATAAGGAGATAAACGCCGACCTGGATACGCCGGTTTCCGCCTTCCTTAAGATAAGGCATGGGGACTATTCTTTTCTGCTTGAGTCTGTGGAGGGCCAGGAAAAGATCGCCAGGTATTCTTTCCTGGGCACCGATCCTTCGTTGATCTTCAAAAGCAGGGGAAGGCAGATCGAAATTATTGACTGCCGGAAAGATAAAAGCAGGCGTTTTGAAACTTCGCGCACGCCGTTTGATGAAATTAAACAGATTATGCGTAATTTCCGCAGCGTAGAGGTTGGCGGGCTGCCCCGTTTTTTCGGGGGGATGGTCGGTTATGTCGGTTATGATACAGTTAGGTTCTTTGAAAATATCCCGGACAAAAATAAAGACACCCTGAAGATCCCGGACACGGTTCTTATCCTGGCCGATACCCTGCTTATCTTTGACCGGCTTAACCATACGATTAAGATCGTGCATAATGTCATACTGCCGGATAACTCGAGTTACCTTAGGAAAATAAAATTATATACGCAGGGGGTCAAAAAGATCGAATCGATCCACAATGATTTTAACCGTTTTGTCATCCAACGCAAAGTTATCGCTAGATCCGAAGAGCCGCGGCAGGTCAGCAATCTTAAGCATTCGGAGTTTGTCAGGATAGTCAGAGAGGGTAAAGAATATATAAAGAGAGGCGATATTATACAGGTGGTATTGTCGCAGCGTTTTAAGGTCAGGACCAAAAAGGACCCTTTCCAGATTTACCGCGCCTTGCGTTCCCTGAATCCTTCACCATATATGTATTTCCTGAAGCTTAAAGATTTCTCCATCGCAGGTTCGAGCCCGGAGATGCTGGTGCGCTGCGAAAACGGTTTTGTGCAGACCCGGCCCATCGCCGGGACGCGCAGGAGGGGCAAGGACAGCGATGAAGACGGCCGCCTGGAGAAAGAGCTGCTTAGCGATGAAAAGGAGCGCGCCGAGCATTTGATGCTGGTTGACCTGGGAAGGAACGACCTGGGACGCATAAGCCGGCCGGGCAAGGTAAAAGTGGATGATTTTATGCGCGTGGAGAAGTTTTCGCATGTCATGCACCTGGTCAGCGAGGTAAGCGCAGTACTTGACAAAAAAAGGTTTGATATCTATGATGTATTAAAAGCCGCCTTTCCTGCAGGCACGGTAACCGGCGCACCCAAGGTCAGGGCAATGGAGATCATTGACGAACTGGAGAATTTGAAACGTTCCCTTTATGCCGGGGCGATCGGTTATTTCAGTTTCTCGCATAATATGGATACTTGCATTGCCATCCGCACGATAGTTTGTAAGGATGGTTTTGCTTATGTGCAGGCAGGCGCAGGGATCGTCGCCGACTCTCTCCCGGAAAAGGAATATCAGGAATCGGTGAATAAGGCTCAAGCTATGATGGAAGCAATTAAAAGTAAAGATACCCCGCCTGATTAGGCACCTGGCCCTTATAGGAATTGGGCCAGTGCCGCCTCGTGGCGGGTATGCCCCTCGCGGGCAAAGGAGGATACATAATGGCAGTACATATTCGTTTAAGAAGGATCGGTAAAAACCCAAAAGGCAAGCCGCATTTTCGCGCAACCGTATTTGATGAAAGAAGAGGCCGGGACAGCCGGGTAATCGAAGAGGTGGGCTATTATAAGCCGGCTACTGGCCAGGCAGTGCTTAAGAAGGAGCGCATCGCCGAGTGGGTAAAAAACGGGGCGCAGCTGTCCGTGACCGTAAAGAGCTTGTTAAAAAAAGATAAATAAAAGGAGGCTATTATGCCGCAGCAAACCGCAGTCAATCCGTTAGTGCAGCTTTTTCCGCTGGCTTTGATCTTTATAGTTTTTTATTTTCTGCTCATCCGTCCGCAGAAACAAAAAGAGAAGCAGCACCAAAAAATGCTGGAAGGCGTGAGTAAGAATGACGAGGTGGTTACCTCCTCAGGCATACACGGCACGATCATTGCGGTTAAAGAGAAGACCGCAACTTTACGCATTGACGATAATGTGAAGATGGAGATTGAAAAAAACAGCATCGCTTATATCAAGAAACCACAAAACGCTTAAAAAACAAACGGGAGTTTTATAAATGGAAAGAAAGCTGATCTATAAAATACTGCTTATTTTAGGGGTGGTAGGGTTGTGCGCGTATTACGTTTTTCCTTTAGAGAAGCGTATCAACCTTGGACTGGACCTTAAGGGAGGGATGCACCTTCTGCTTAAGGTTGACACCAGCCACTTGGAGGGTAGTGCCAAACTTGATGCCTGTGACCGGGCAGTAGAGGTGATCCGTAACCGTATCGATGAGTTTGGGGTCAGGGAAACTTCCATTCAGAAACAGGGTGAGGATGAGATAGTCGTACAGCTTCCCGGGGTGAGCGATCGGGAACGGGCTATAGATATAATCGGCAAGACCGCCTTGCTTGAGTTTAAGGTTGTCTCTAATGATGCAGATAAGCTTAAAGCTGCTTTGGCGGGGACTGTCCCTGAGGGCTATGAATTAAAATATACCCTTGATGAAAATGAGCCGTTATTACTTGAAAAGCAGGCGGTACTGGTGGGGGATTCTTTAACCAATGCCTCAGTGCGTTTTGACCAGAGCCAGTTCAATGAGCCGATCGTCAGCCTGCAGTTCAATGCCGCCGGCGCTAAAAAATTTGCCGAGGTAACCGCTGCTAACGTTGGCAGGCGGCTGGCTATCCTATTAGACGGTAAGGTGCAATCAGCCCCGCGTATCAGAGAGGCGATCCCCTCGGGTGAGGCAGTGATCTCCGGAAGATTTGACGCGCAGACTGCGCAAGACCTGGCGATTATTTTAAGGGTCGGCGCTTTACCTGCGCCCATGCACATAGAGGAAGAGAGAACTGTCGGCCCGCTTTTAGGCCAGGATTCAATAAATAAAGGCGTAAAGGCCAGCCTTGTCGGCTGCGCGCTGGTCTTTATTTTTATGGCAGCATACTATCTTTTGGCCGGGGTGATCAGCGATATCGCACTTTCATTGAACCTTATAATGATCCTCGGAGGCTTGGGTTTATTGCCGGTACTTTTCCCGGGGGTCTCGGCAACCCTGACCCTGCCGGGTATTGCCGGTATTGCTTTATCATTGGGTATGGCAGTGGATGCAAACGTTTTGATCAATGAGCGGATCAGGGAGGAGATAGCCGCAGGCAGGAACCTGCGTGCGGCTATAGGCAATGGTTATTCCCGCGCCTTTAGCGCCATATTTGATTCCAACCTTACCACTCTGATCGCGGCATTCTTATTGTTCCAGTTTGGCACCGGGCCTATCCGCGGTTTCGCGGTCACCCTGACCATAGGTTTATTGTCCAGTATGTTCACCGCCATCGTGGTTACCCGGGTGATATTTGAAAGCTTGCTTAATCTGGGCTGGATCAAGAATTCCCTGCCGATGTTCAGGCTTATCGGAGAAACCAAGTTTGATTTTATCGGTAAGAGAAAAATATTCTACGCGTTATCCATCATTGTGATCGTGGTCGGGCTTGTTTCATATTTTAAGAAAGGCCCGGCGGCATTTGGCATTGATTTTGCCGGAGGCCAACTGCAGGAGTACAGTTTTAAGAATCCTCCTTCAATAGACAAGGTGCGCCAGGTGTTAAAAGGCATAAATCTGGCGGATGCTACGATCCAGCAGTTTAAGGATAACCCCAGGGCGGTACTGATCAGGACATCGGAGGATAAGAACCAGGTGTTGACCGATAAACTGAAAGAGGCCTTTCCCGATGATGATATCCAGATCCTAAGGATCGAGCGGGTCGGGCCTGTCGCCGGAAAACACCTTAAAAGCAAGGCCGTATCAGCTTTGATCTGGTCATTGGTAGGAATTTTGATCTATGTAGGTTTCAGGTTCAAGCATATAAACTTTGCTGCCGCCGGCGTAATCGCCTTGATACATGACGTACTGGTGGCTTTGGGATTTTTAGTGATCACCAACAGGCAGATCGACCTTTTGAGCGTTACCGCGTTTTTGACTATTGCCGGTTATTCTATTAATGATACTATTGTTATTTATGACCGCGTGCGGGAGAATGCCCGGCTTTACCGCAAGCTCTCCTTAAAAGAGCTGATCAATTTAAGCGT
>JAHFFQ010000062.1 GCA_023247875.1 Candidatus Omnitrophota bacterium
ATATATACATACCAATTTTTCGGGCAGGGATATTTCCACTAAGCACAGCCATGCGATCATCCCTTTGGCGGAGAGAGGCAATAAAGTAATTACCTCAACCGATATATCCAATGCCAATGAGCAGGCGCGCATCCTGGGTTCAAATTTAGAGGATGAGATAATCCACGTCATTCCTTCCAGCTATTCCATTGATGCCAAGAGTAATGTGATCAATCCTGTCGGGCTTTACAGCCACAGGCTGGAGGTGGATCTCTACCTGGTTTGTGCCAGGCTTTCCTCTTTACAGAGCTTAAGCCGCGCGGTGAACCAGTCTGGGTATGAGATAAGGGGCCTTTCCTTTTCCGGCCTGGCTACGAGCAAAGCCGTATTAGGCAAAGAGCAGAAGAAGGGGCTGTGCGTATTCTGCGACGTAGGCAGCGATATCACAGAGCTGCTTATATTCAAAGACGGGCTGCTGCAGGATATCCAGGTTTTACCTTTAGGGGGGATGAGCCTTACGCGGCAGCTTTGCGAGGGGTTAAAAATAAATTACGAGTTAGCCGAAGATATCAAACGTTCTTACGGGGTCATCGGGGATGCCGATACTGTTGCTGAGGATAAAGAGATCCTGGTTAAAAAAGATGAATTCTACAAGCCCATAAAACAGAGGGAGGTAGTGCGGATAGTCTCTAACTCCAGCCGCCTCATCTGCACGCAGATAAAGGAGGTTGTGGAGAGAAAAACCGCCTTGCATGAAATAGACCATTTTATCATGGCCGGCAAGACATTATTGACCGACGGTTTTATTGAAATGATGGAGAGTGTTACCGGCATACCGGTAAAGATCGGCCGCATAAGCCACCCGCAGATCGCCGCTTTAGTCAAGGAAAAAAGCGATTTATCCAGCCAAAAGTACCTTACCTATCTTACCTGTCTTGGGATGATCTGCGAGGATCTTGAGAACAAGGATATGGGGGCCCTGCCGATAGTCAAGCCTGCCAGCAATTTCGCAAAGAAGGTATTAAACCGCTTCAGGGAAGTTTATCAGGAGTATTTCTAAGTGGCTCAGGATGCCGAGGATTGCCTGTGTTTTCGCGGGGACGTTTGTGTGCCCCTGCGCGGCACACTGCACTCGATGCTCGTCCTCGCTCTGCCTCCTTCGCATATAGAAAGGCAACCTTGCCCGCTCGGACTGCGCACGCCCCGCTCAACCACAGTCAATCCTCGTCATCCTACCGTTAACTTGCCCCCCGCAAATTAACTTTACAAAGAATTAGAAGGTGATAAACTAATTAGCAAGAGGCTTAATAAATGAAACGCGGTTTCACTCTAATCGAACTAATCATAGTCATAATCATCGTAGGCATACTTGCGGCGGTGGGCATAAGCCAGTATTCCAAAACAGTTGAAAAGGGACGCAGTGCCGAAGCAAAAACTATTTTGGGGCATATACGCGATTTAGCCTATGAGTACTATATAGAAAATGGCACGTTAACCTCTGTTACAGAGGTCGCTCTTAACATAGGTACATCCCCGGATCAGATTCCAGGATCATGCAGAAGCACGCATTATTATTACTATAACTTGAGGAGTGATTTAACCTCAGGAGCAAATTATCTCTTTGAGGCATGGCGGTGTACGAGTGGCGGTAAGCCGCCGAACGGATCCCAAATGAGAATTACCTTGCAAGGATCAATGATCGGGTCTAGTCAGTGGGCCGAGCAATGGTACTAAAGTAGAATTGTTTTTCTTCCTACCAGAAAATCCCCAATATTTTTGTTGCCATTTGGGCGGCTATTTTATATAATGTGGTTATGATGGATATGCTTAAGCCGTATATACTTACCTTTATCCCTGTCTTTGTAGCGGTGGATGCGATCGGCAATATACCGATCTTTATCTCTCTGGCTGAAAAATTCTCCCGGCCGCAGAAACTGAAGATCATCCGTGACGCGGTTACTACTGCCGCGGTGGTAGCGATGGTTTTCGTGGCTATAGGCAAATGGGTCTTTTCCCTCTTAGGAATAACCATTCCTGACTTTCAGATCGCCGGCGGCGCTCTATTATTTGTGATCGCGGTGCGGCTTTTACTCCCCGGCGCCCAGAAAAGCGCTTTGACCGTATCTCATGATAAGGATATGGGGGTTTTCCCCCTGGGCACGCCGTTAATTACCGGGCCGGCAGTGCTTACCACTGCGCTTATAATGGTGGATACTTACGGGGTCATGGCCACCCTGGTTTCCCTGGTATTAAATATGTGTTTTGTCTGGTTTACCCTGGCAAGAGCGGATGGGATTATGAAGGTTTTCGGTCCCAGCGGCATCCGGGCATTTTCAAAGATAATGTACATATTATTAGCAGCAATCGCCGTGATGATGATCAGGCATGGCATAACCGGAGCGTTTTTACAATGATGCGCAAGGTCCTAACATTTATTATGGCAGGCGGTAAAGGTGAGAGGCTGCTTCCTCTGACCAAGGACCGCACTAAACCGGCAGTTCCCTTTGGGGGGATCTACCGGATTATCGATTTTACTTTAAGCAACTGTATAAATTCAGGGATGCGCAAGATCTATATACTTACGCAGTATAAATCCGCCTCCCTGCAAAGGCATATCCGACTGGGCTGGAATTTTCTGCCTTCGGAGTTAGGGCAGTTCATTGAGCTGCTTCCCGCGCAGCAGCGCGTCGGAGACACCTGGTATATGGGCACTGCCGATGCGATTTATCAGAATCTTTATACGCTGGAAATGGACAAGCCGGATGAAGTGCTGATCTTGGCCGGGGACCACATTTATAAAATGAATTATTATTCCATGCTCGATGTTCACCGCGAACAAAATGCCGACCTGACGGTTGGAGTAGTGGAGATGGATAAAAGTAAATCCAGGCATCTGGGGGTGGTTGAGGCGGATGCTGATGGACGGGTTACGGGTTTTTACGAGAAGCCGGCAGAGCCCGAGACAATTCCAGGTAAACCCGATAAGATCTATGGTTCAATGGGTATTTACGTATTCAACCAGTCGGTGCTGATGCAGGAGTTGCTTCAGGATGCCAAGAACCATAAATCTTCCCATGATTTCGGAAAAGATATTATCCCCCAGATGTTAAAAAGGGGGATGAAGATAATGGCTTTTGATTTTCGCGACAAAAATAAGAATGAAGAATATTGGCGGGATATCGGGACTATTGACGCTTATTATGAAGCGAATATGGAGTTGATCGAGGTAAATCCTACATTTAATCTTTATGATCAGGAGTGGCCGTTGAGGACTTTTCAGGAGCAGTACCCGCCGGTAAAGACCGTGCACGCCGGGGATAAAGAGGAAGGAAGGGTGGGCCTGGTGCTTGATTCTATAGTTTCAGAGGGGTGCGTAGTTTCCGGCGGCCGCGTGCAGCGCTCCATACTTTCGCCGAATGTCAGGATAAACAGCTATTCAGAGGTCTACGATTCAATACTTATGGAAAGTGTTAATGTCGGCAGGTATGCCAAGATCAAGCGGGCGATCATTGATAAGGATGTAAGCATCCCGCAGGGCATGGTTATCGGTTACGATTTAAAAGAAGATAAGAAGAAGTTTTTTGTCAGTGAGTCAGGGATTGTGGTTGTAGCTAAGGGCACAGAAATTAAATAGGGACGGTTCTCAACCCAAAGCAGAACTGTCTCCCAAAAAGGGACAGTTTTCTTTTGTTTTGAGAACCGTCCCTAAAGAAGATGATAAGAAAAGCGAAGATTAAAGACATAAAGCAAATCCAGGAATTGATCGGCTGTTTTGCCAGGTTGGATGTTATGCTTCCGCGCTCCCTGAATGAGCTCTATGAGAATATCCGGGATTTTTGGGTTTATGAAGAGAAGCGCAAGGTGGTTGGCTGCGCTGCCCTGCATATCTCCTGGGATGATTTGGCGGAGATTAAGTCACTGGCTGTTGCTAAAAATAAACAGGGAAAAGGTATTGGCCGGGATCTGGCGACCGCTTGCCTTGCGGAAGCTAAAGTCATGGGAGCAAAAAAGATATTCGTGCTTACCTATAAACCGGAATTCTTTAAGAAACTAGGTTTTAAAAGGATCAAACAGTCTGCTTTGCCGCATAAGATCTGGGCAGAGTGCATCAACTGCAGCAAATTCCCTAACTGCCGGGAGATCCCCCTTCTAAAAATCTTGTAAAATAACTTTTTTATGTTATAATTTTTTAATTAAGTGAAGCCCAAACTTACGGAGCGTAAGTGAACGTAAGTTTGATGGCTGAGCTTAAGCTAACGGGAGGAAATTATGGATTATTTGTTGACCGATGAACAGAAGATGATCAAGGATCTGGCGCACAAGATCGCCGAAGAGAAGATCCGGCCGGTTGCCGCGAAATACGATATCAGCGAAGAATACCCCTGGGATGTCTTAAAGGTTATGGCGGAGTCCGACATGTTCGGCTTATTTATCCCCGAGGAGTACGGCGGCTTAGGCACCAGCATAATGAATTTGTCCCTGGCTACCGAAGAATTTTCCCGGGCCTGCGGAGGCATCGCGGTTTGCTATGCGGCCAGCGCTTTAGGGACTTTTCCCATAGTGCTTTTTGGCAACGATGAGCAGAAGAAAAAATACCTGCCGGATTTAGCCAGCGGAAAAAAAGTAGCGGCATTTGCCATTACCGAGCCCGAAGCCGGTTCCGACGCTTCAGCGATCAAGACCGTTGCTAAGAAGGAGGGGGATCACTATATCCTCAACGGCTTAAAGCATTTCATTACCAATGGCGGGGATGCTCAAACTTATGTTGTAATTGCCATGACTAATAAAGAAAAAGGGGCGCGCGGAGCTTCCGCTTTTATCGTGGAAAAAGGAACTCCCGGATTTACCTTCGGTAAAAAAGAGGATAAGTTCGGTATCCGCGCTTCAAGTACCCGCGAGCTGATCTTTACTGACTGCAAGATTCCCGCCAAAAACTTGCTATCCAAGGAAGGTATGGGTTTTATCGTGACCATGCGCACTTTTGATATGTCGCGTCCGGGGGTTGCTGCCCAGGCATTAGGTATTGCCCAGGGTGCGTTGGAATTGGCGGTAAAATACGTTCGTGAAAGGGTGCAGTTTGGCAAACCCATCTCCAGTTTTCAGGGGATTCAATGGATGCTGGCGGATATGGCCACCGAAGTTGAAGCTGCCAGGGCTCTTGTGTATTCCTGCGCCAGGATGGTGGACGCCGGAGTTAAGGATGTGGCTAAAGAATCGGCAATGGCTAAGATGTATGCCTCTGATGTAGCAATGAAGGTTTCGGTGGATGCCTTGCAGTTATTCGGCGGATACGGATATATGAAGGATTATCCGATCGAAAAATACGTGCGCGACGCCAAGATCACCCAGATTTACGAAGGGACAAACCAGGTGCAGCGCAGCATTATCGCGCTCCAATTAATAAAGGAAATGGCCAAGGAGAGATGAATATAATCGTTTGCATAAAACAGGTCCCTGAGACGACCGAGGTAAGAATTAACCCCGAGACTAATACGCTGATGCGTGAAGGGGTGAAATCTATCATTAACCCCTTTGATATGTATGCCATTGAGGAAGCTCTGCGGCTTAAGGAGAGATTCGGCGGTAAGGTCAGCATAGTTACTATGGGCCCCCCGCAGGCAGATGCAGCTTTACGCGAGGCGATCTCTATGGGCGCTGATGAAGGATATCTGGTTTGTGACCGCGCATTTGCCGGAAGCGATACCTGGGCAACCAGCTATACCTTGGCAGGAGCGATCAAAAGGATCGGCGCCTTTGACCTGATCATCTGCGGTAAGCAGGCCTCTGACGGAGATACCGCGCAGGTCGGCCCCGGCATATCTACGCATTTAGATATCCCCCAGGTAACTTATGTCAAGAAGGTGGAGGAGGCAACTGATAAGTCAATGCGCGTAGAAAGGATGCTGGAGGAGGGTTATGAGATAATCGAGACTCCTTTACCTGCACTTTTAACCGTAGTTAAAGAGATCAATGAGCCGAGAATTCCATCGCTAAAAGGCCTGATGCGCGCGAAATCCGCCAAGATCACCACTCTTACCCAAAAGGAACTTAATTTAGACAGTCAGCAGATCGGCTTATGCGGTTCTCCCACGCAGGTTGTGAAAATATTTACTCCCGCTCCCAGGGTCGGCGGACAGATACTCAAAGGTGAGATCCCGGATATAGCTAAACAGTTGGTAGAGTTGATCAAGGACGAGGTGCATTAAAGATGTCTATTCAAGTAATTATTGAAAAATGCACCGGCTGCGGATTATGTATCAAGGCCTGCCCCTTTGACGCGATCCGCATCACCAATAAGAAGGCCTTCATTGATTTAAACAAATGCACCTTTTGCGGCGCCTGTAAAGATGCCTGTAAATTCAAGGCGATCATATTAGTTAAAGAACCCGCCAAGTGCGACTTTCCCGATATTAAGGATTATAAAGGTGTCTGGGTATTTATTGAACAGAAGAATGGACGGGTGCAGTCGGTTTCCTACGAATTATTAGGCAAGGCCCAGGAATTGGCCGGGAAATTAAACTGCCAGGTAAGCGGGATTTTGATCGGCGATAAATTAGAGGATCAGTTGGATGAATTGATCTTTTGCGGAGCTGATAATATTTACCTGGTAGAGTCGCCGGAGCTGGCGAATTTTCAGGATGAGCCATACACCAATATATTAGTACAGTTGGTAAAAAAATACAAACCGGAGATTCTTTTATGTGGCGCGACAAATATCGGCAGGTCATTGATTTCCCGCGTAGCCATAAATATTAAAGCCGGATTGACCGCGGATTGCACGGGCTTGGATATCGATCCGGACAAAAAGATCCTGCTTCAGACCCGTCCGGCATTCGGCGGGAACATCATGGCTACGATCATCTCTCCGAATTACCGGCCGCAGATGGCAACTGTCAGGCATAAGGTTTTCGCGCCTTTGCCTGCGGATAAAAAACGTAAAGGTAAAATTATAAAAGAAACTTTTGATAATGCGCTTTATGCTTCGCGCACTAAGCTCCTGGATATCGTTGAAGAGATTGAGTCAACGGTAAACCTCTCCGAGGCGGATATTATTGTTTCCGGGGGCCGCGGAATGGGAGGGAGCGAGAATTTCAAATTGTTGGAGGAGCTGGCGCATGTTTTAGGCGCTGCGGTAGGGTCAAGCCGCGCGGCAGTTGACTCCGGATGGATGCCTTATTCGCACCAGGTGGGGCAAACAGGGAGGACCGTTGCTCCCAAGATCTATATTGCTTGCGGCATATCCGGGCAGATCCAGCATCTTGTCGGTATGCAATCCTCAAAGATCATTATCGCCATCAATAAAGACCCCGAAGCACCCATATTCAAGGTAGCCACCTACGGCATAGCAGGGGATCTCTTTCAAGTAGTTCCTGCTTTAACTCAAGCCTTCAAAACAGCATTAAGAAAATAAAGCGGGTTCATCAGGCAGGCTGTCGAGGCTTGCCTGGTATTAAGCGTCTGGCTTACCTGTGTTTTCGCGGGGACGTTTGTGTGCCCCGGCGCGGCACACTGCACTCGATGCTCCTCCTCGCTCTCCCCGCCTGCGGCGGGGAACCGAGCCCGCTCGGACTGCGCACGCCCCGCTCAACCACAGGCAAGCCATCCGTTCCCGTCCGCTACAATAAGCCCTTTATCAATTTTGCTAAATTACTTGACAAAGTACTGCAGAGGGAATAGAGTAATCAATATGATGAATAAAATGAAACGCGGTTTTACACTTATTGAAATAATTATAGTCATAATCATCGTAGGTATACTTGCGGCGGTAGGCCTTACTCAATACTCTAATGTGGTTGAGAGAGGACGAGTCGCCGAAGCTAGAATGCGCATAGGCGTTATGCGGCAATTAGCTACGGAATATTATTTGGAGAAAGGTATCCTTAGCGGACTAACAGAAAGCTGGTTAGGCGTAAATAACACGTGTTCATCTAATGGTTTCTATAGGTGTAGGATGGGGACTCTTACCGCGGACAGCGTTAATTTATCTTGTGTAAGGTGTATCGAAGGCGAAGGCGGTAAGACTCCCAATGGTACGTATTATAATATCTACTTGCGTTGGACACCAGCTACGGGGCTCCAGGAGTGGTTTTGTACAGATGACGCAGGTTCTTGTGTGGCGCGGTTACTGTAAAGTTGGGTGGCAGAGTTTTTAATTCCGGGGACACAGTAGTTAATTTAGAGTTTTAAGGTGGTCACGATTTGTGGCCACCTTTTCTTTTTAGGTATTTCTGAGCCCGATAGCCTTAGTAGTTTTAACATATATTTTCATCATGATGATTAATATCAGAGCTATCTGTAGCTATATGTTAAAGAATGTAAAGATTTTCCTTGACAAGAATTGGCACCTTGTTTATAATGCGAAATATGGTAACCAGCAATTTGATGACTATAGAAGATCTCGCGGATTACTTAAAGGTAACCCGCCGGACTATTTATGACTGGCTTAAGCATAATAAGATACCGGCGCTGAAGCTGGTCGGTCAATGGCGTTTTAAAAAAGATAAAATTGACAGCTGGCTGGAGAGCCAGTCACAACCACATTAACATTGGGAGGATCAACGCATGTACTTCAAAAGATTAGAGCTTATCGGTTTCAAATCTT
>JAHFFQ010000063.1 GCA_023247875.1 Candidatus Omnitrophota bacterium
GTGATAAACTGATACCCCGTGTAATTTTCAATATCCCCGCTCCAGGCAGCCTGTCCGCCGATATCCAGGCTGATGACCAGAAAGTTGAGCTTCTTCCTGGCGGCGTAGACGCTGGCAGTAATGCCTGCCGGCCCGGCCCCGATAATAATCAAATCATAAATTTGCATATTAGTCTATACACATATTCGCGGATCATATCTATCATCAAGCGTCTACCTTGCCTTGCTTTCTCGCGGGGCCTCGGGGTCCTGCCACTGCGGCACCCTGCCGTCCTCTCCGCCTACGGCGGATGCGGGCGGCAGGGAACCCGCCTCCGTGTCACCCCTCGGCTGCATCTTCACCGCGCCTCACTCGAAATCAAGCCAAGTCATCCGCTTGAGCTCGTCACCCGCGAATTTATATCCCTAATACCTGCTTTATCTTCTCCTTATCGAACCCTACGATGATCTCGCCTTCAATATCTATGACCGGCACTCCCATCTGACCGGTTTTCTTCATCATCTCATCCGCCGCTTGTTTATCGCTGGACACATCCATATTCTGAAAATCAATGTTGTTTTCTTTTAAAAATTGCTTGGTCCGGATACACCAGGGACAGGTCGGGGTGCTGTAAATTTTGACTGTTTTAGCCATGAGAACCTTCCTTTCTTAAGTTAAATGGGGCAAGGTCGACGATCTCCTCTACGTTAACGGAAATAAGATGCCTGGGGCCAGGGAGGATAGCTTCAGGATGATGGGAGCGGGATTTTTCCTCCGCCAGGTTCTTCAAAAGCCTTTTGGCAATACGCGAGGTGATATTATCCTCCCAGGATTTAATGATATCCTGGCTGATATTGTCGTCGGGCATCACCCTGGCTTTGCCTTTCAGGCAATAACCTATGAATTTATGCTCGTCAACCGCGCAAATACTTATCTTGGGCTGGCGTTTTATATTCTGGCATGTCAAGCCGTGATAAACATCGATCAGATAGATCTCACCCGCATGCTTGTCGATCTTAACTATGCCCTTGCATGAATTATGCGGAAAACCTTGTTCGTCTATAGAGGAGATTATTACGAACCCTTGGAGTTGCAGAAAATCCGCTGTTTGCGCAGGGATATGCTTCATTTTAAAAGCCTGGCGAATTTGTTCCCGAATTCAAAACACTCAGCTAATTCCGCTTTGTCAGGAACATACTTAACAGAAAACCCGGGGGTCGTAAAATCTCCCCCCGAATCCTTAAGCATCTCCCCCATCTCTTTAAGTGCTCCTCCTGCCCACCCGTAAGAGCCAAAGAAACTTATCTTCCTGCCTTTGGGTTTAAGGCCCTTGACGATCTCAAGGAAGGCGGCGATATTGGGCAGCATATCATTATCATGGGTAGATGAACCAAAGAGAAAACCCCTGGCCGTAAGCATCTGGGTGATCACTTCCGTACGGTCGCTCTCGGCTATATTATAAACCTTAACATCTATCTGGTTAGAGGAGATGCCTTCTGCGATATGCTCCGCCATTTTCGCAGTTGCCCCCCACATAGTTTCATAAGCCATGACCACCTTGATTTTACTTTCTCCTTTCGCCCAGGAGATATAGGAATTAATTATCTTAGACGGATCATCCCGCCAGATTACCCCATGGCTGGGCGCGATCATTTTAATCGGGATATTCATCTTCTGCAGTTCTTCGATCTTCTTTAAAATTACCTGGCTAAGAGGCCAAAGGATATTGGCATAATAACTTTCCGCCTCCTCCATCAGGCTGCATTGGTTAACCTCATTGTCAAACCTTTCGCTGGCAGCGAAATGCTGGCCGAATGCGTCATTAGGCATAAGCAGGGCATCATCCCGGCAGTATGTGAACATGCTGTCCGGCCAATGGATCATCGGCGCCTCAATAAAGGTAAGGGTACGCCTGCCTAATTTCAATTTATCGGCGGTCTTAACAACCTGGAAGTCCCAGTTTCCATAATAATGCTTATAAAGGCCCTCCTTGCATTTGGCAGTGCCGAAGATCTTGGCTTTGGGGCATAAGGGCATAAGGGCAGGAAGGGCGCCGGAGTGATCGGGTTCAACGTGGTTGGCAATAATATAATCTATCTTTTCAAGGGGGATAACCTGCCTGATATTGTCGATCAACTCCAGGGAAAAAGGCCCGTAAACAGTATCGACAAGGGTGATCTTCTCGTCAATGATAAGATAGGCGTTGTAGCTGGAGCCTCTTTTCGTAGTATAAGTATGCCCATGGAAATTACGCACATTCCAATCCACCGCCCCTACGGAATAAATGTCCGGTAATATTTTTATGGCTGCCATAATCCCCTCCGCCTAATACCCCTGAAAATTCTCCGTGACTATTTTTTCGCCGCTTACTCCCAGCTCACCGGATAAAATATTACGCATGGCCTCCACCATCTGCGGCGGGCCGCAGAGATAAAATTTTCTCTGGAGGTAGTCCGGGATCTCATTCCTTATTACACCGCTATTGATCAAGCCGACTGTGCATTTGAAGCCCGGCTCGGTCTCACACAATACGTGCGCTATCTTTAAGAACGGATAACTTTTCTGCATCGCGTCAAAATCATCTTTAAAAACTATATCGCGCACAGAGCGGTTAGAGTAAACCAATACAATGTTCGTGCCCAGGTTTTTGTCAACCGCGTATTTACAGATACTCCGGATAGGGGTAATGCCTATTCCCCCGGATAAAAAAGCAACTTTGGAAGAAGGCTCATCCAAAACGAAATTCCCGAAAGGATACTGGATAATTACCTGGTCCCCGGCCTTTAGATTATCCAGCGCTTTGGAAAAATCGCTCGAGGTGAGCTTCTTGGTAACCTCCAGATAACATTTCTCCGTAGGGGAGCTGGAGATGGAAAGATATTTCTTGAGTCTTGCGTCGCCTTTTAGCTCCAGCTCCAGAAATTGTCCGGCTTTAAAATCCGGCTCTGCGGGTAACTCCAGTCGAAAGCTTTTGACATTATAGTTGCGCCGGATTATCTCTTTTATCCTGGCTTCGATCTTTATGGGCATTGAAGTTTATCGCCTGCGGCCTTTAAGCGATCTTCTCGAACTGATCCTTGCCCACGCCGCATTCAGGACAGACCCAGGTATCCGGCAGGGACTCAAAACTTGTGCCGGAGGCGATCCCATTATCCGGGTCGCCTTTGACGGGGTCATAGATATAACCGCAGACTAAACATTTATATTTGCTCATCCTGTCCTCCTTTGGCACAAAAAAAGCCGTTATTCCGTCTTAAAAACAACTCCCTTGTTACCGCCGCACTTGGAAGCAGGGAGCTTTCGCCCCTTGGGAGCTGCCTCTTTTCCGGACATGGACATACCCGGCATATTATCCCTTTGCATCATCCCCGGCATACCTCCCATATTCTGGCGCATCATGTATTTCATCTTCGCCGGGCCCCTACCCATACTATAGGGCGTGCCCAGGAAAACAACCAACGCAGCAAAACAGAGTAAACCGGCTACCACATAACCAAAGCCTCTTAGCCATTTTTCCTCCACTTTACGCAAGGCAAAAAGCACAAAGAAGCTGAGGGTCAATAAAAGCGCGAACGGAACAACTGCTATTAAAGGTAAAACTCTCATCATATACATATCATCCCTCCCTGCGCAGAAGCGCGTACCGGCTTCTCCGATAAAGCCGGGTGTTATTTTTTCAATATCCTCTTTAAATCCTCATCCGGGGTAGTGATAAGCCGCAGGTCAAATTTATCCTGTAGTATATCAAAAACCTTCCTGCTCACAAAGGCAGGAGGGGTCGGCCCTATGTAGATTCCCTTGATATTAAGATACAACAAAGTAAGCAGGATGGCAACTGCTTTTTGCTCAAACCAGGAGAGGACCAGGGTCAAGGGCAGGTCATTTACCCCGCAGTTAAAGACCTTGGCCAAAGCCACGGCCACCTGGATGGCCGAATACGCATTGTTGCACTGGCCAACGTCGATCAATCTGGGGATTCCTTCGATATCCCCAAAATCCAGTTTATTAAAACGGTATTTACCGCAGGCAAGGGTAAGGATAACGCAATCCTTAGGTACCTTCTCTGCGAATTCGGTATAATAGTTGCGGCCGGGTTTTGCGCCGTCGCAGCCGCCGATCAGGAAGAAATGTTTGATCTTCCCGGATTTTACCAAACTGACAATTTTATCCGCCAAACCCAGGATTGCCGTATGATGAAAACCGGTCCAGATCTTTTTGCCGGGGGACTCAGGTAAAGACGGCAGAGATTTGGCTTTTTCGATCAAGGGTTTAAAATCCCTGTTCTTTAGATGCGTTGCTCCCGGCACCCCGGTAATACCTATGGTAAACAACCTGTCCAAATAACTATTTTCCGGGGGGATCAACACACAGTTGGTAGTTGCAAGCAAAACGCCGCTAAAAGCATTAAATTCCTTTTTCTGCTCCTGCCAGGCTCCGCCGTAATTGCCGGCTAAATGCTTGAATTTTTTCAACTCCGGGTAGCCATGTGCCGGGAGCATCTCGCTGTGGGTATAAATATTTACCCCCGACCCCTCGCCCTGCTTAAGCAATTCATAGAGATCCAGCAGGTCATGGCCGGTGACCAGGATGCCGGGCCCGGCTTTTGTCCCTGTATCCACCTGCGTGGGCACGGGATTGCCGAATCTTTGGGTGTGCGCCTTATCCAGCATCTCCATGGTCTTTAGGTTAATTGCCCCGCACTTCAGGACCAGTTCCAAATGCTGGTTCAGGTCAAAGCTGACATTGGTCACGGTTTTAAAAAGCGCTTCGTGCATAAAGGCATCCACCTCTTCATCATGCGCCCCTAATTCCCGGGCATGATAGGCGTAAGCGGCAATACCTTTTAATCCGTATAAAAGCGTATCCTGCAGGCTCTGGATATCCTCATTTTTTCCGCACACCCCGACCTTCGTGCAGCCGGCGCCGCCTGCTGTCTGTTCACATTGATAGCAAAACATTATTCACCCTCCTTAATTTTTTTCCACCTCTCCTCTCCGATACATTCTCTTGCCGCCTTACAATAGTCCACGCAGGAAGGCAACCTTTCCCTGCGGCTCAGATTGCCGCACTCCGGGCATTTTATCTTGATCTCATCGGAAAATATCTCCGCCGTATAGCCGCAAGTCGCGCAGATTATATTTTCAGCGCTTTTCTTGCGGGTATCCTGTCCGGGGCATTTATAGATCATTGGATCTTTTCACCGGTTATGCTGATGATTATTTCTTTGAAAGGAACATTTTTCCCGGACTCCTGTATAGCTGACTGGATTATTCCCACCAGCCCAAAACAACAGGCTACCTCCATGTGAGCATAAGTGAGGGATTTGATATCGTTGTTCTTCAATATCTGGCCAATCTTCTCTTCATAAATTTCCGTATCATCCAGCTTGGGGCAGCCGACGAGCAAGATTCTGCCTTTAAGCAGATCTTCATGAAAACCGGCATAGGCGAAAGCTACGCAATCGGCAGCGATCAAAAGATCAGCATCCTGTAAATATGGAGCATGGGCAGGGACAAGCATGAGCTGCACCGGCCATTGCCGCAGTTTGGATGCTACAGGAGCAGTTGTTCTCCTGCCCTGCTTTATGATATTCTCCATGGCCCTCGTCTCGGAATATTCTTGCGCTTCCCGCTCCTCAATACTGATCGCCCCTTGAGGGCAATGGCCAAGACAGGCACCCAGTCCGTCGCAGAACAGCTCGCTTAACAGGCGCGCCTTATTATCAATTATCTGGATTGCGCCCTCCGGGCAATTGGGGATGCATAGGCTGCAACCATTGCACCTTTTTTCATCTATAGCGATAATTTGTCTTTTAGCCATATATTAATGTTGCACTAAAGAAGCTACGGTTATTTCCCGCAGCTGCTCAAGCATACCTTCTTCAATAGAGCGGATTTTCTTTCTCAAAACGCACTTACCTTTATTAGGGCAGACATCCTTCTTCAAAAAACAACCGTTTAATCCAACCGGCCCCTGGAAGACGCGCATTATTTCAACCATATAAATCTTTTTCGGGGAGATTTTCAGTTTAAAACCGCCGCCCTGCCCTTTATATGATTCCAATATTTTATCTTTGTTCAGCTGCTGCAGGATTTTGCGCATGAACGGGCGTGGTACGTCAAGCTTTTGGACCAGCTGTCCCACAGTTACCAGCCCTTCCTGCTTTGACATATAGCAAAGCGCCCGCAGCGCGTAATCCGTATTCCTGGTTATAAGTTTCATAAGTTCTCCAAAATAAATACAAGTATAGGTGGGCAGTTTAACGTCATGCCCGGGACACTTTACTGCAGCCCTCTTTACAGTGGGCCACCGGCCTCAACATATACCTAACGGTTATATCCATTCAGGATCACCTCCTTCAATTTATGTTAATGATACCATATTAGTATCATTTGTCAAGAAAAAAAATCAATTATTTATCTCCAGATAAACCAGACGAATAAATAAGCGGCGGTGACCGCAACGAAGGTAAAGGGAATGCCGATCT
This sequence comes from Candidatus Omnitrophota bacterium, assembly GCA_023247875.1. GTDB lineage: Bacteria > Omnitrophota > Gorgyraeia > Gygaellales > Profunditerraquicolaceae > UBA6249. Next base: position 6,467 of record JAHFFQ010000063.1, read on the forward strand.
TCATGAAGTCGGTAAATTTGACGGGATACCCTTCTTTTTTAAGCAGGCCGCAGGCTACGATATTGGCCGAAGCGCCGATCGGGGTAATATTGCCGCCAAGGCTGGCGCCGATAAGCAGGCCGAAAAGGAATAAGGAGGGGTTAACCTGCAGCTTCACAGACATTATCATCGCCACGGGAAGCATGGCTGCCAGAAAAGGAACATTATCAATGAATGCCGAAAAGATCACTGAAATAAACACTATTGCGGTATAACCCAGAAATATATTCCCTCCGACAAGATTAGCCAGATAATTGGCGATCACCGCGATCCAGCCGGTAAGAGAGAGACCTCCGACAATGATAAAAATACCCATAAGGAAAAATGTGGTATCCCAGTCGAGGCCCCTCATCCCTGAGAGGATCGGCCTTTTATTGGCGAGCTTATCCCAAACCATGGCGATAATTCCGAAGGCCATGCAGAGCTGGCCGGCTAAATAACTAAAGCCGGTGTCAAGAAATGAAGATACGGCCAGTAGCACGATCAAGCTTACCAATAAGACAGTAGGCACCCATGACTTCACCTTCTCGAGAGCAACCAGCTGCACCTTTTCCCTGTGTTTGCTGAATATAAAATAAAGCACGATTAAGGACACTAAAGCCCCCAGCTCTATGGCAAAGAATATACTGGGCCTGCCGTGATAAAAGAAGAAATCCCCGAAATTCATTTTGGCAAAACCGCCTAAGAGCATGCTCGGCGGGTCGCCGATCAGGGTTGCCGCACCCTGAAGGTTGCTTGATACCGCGATAGCGATCATCATTTGAGTGGGGTTGATCTTAAGCTTCTTCGCTAAAGACAAGGCGATGGGAGCGACGATCAACACCGTAGCCACATTCTCCACGAACGCCGAAATTATACCGGTCAATAAACAAATGAGCAGGATCGACCAGGTGGTGCTCCGGGCTTTATCAACGATCACTTCAGCAATATAAGCAGGAACTCTGCTCTGCATAAAGACATCGGCGATTGCCAAGGTGCCGACAAATATGCCCATCACGTTCCAGTTAACCGCAAGGAATGCTTCTTTTAAAGATACGGCCCGGGTTAAAACAAGCAGCAGGCTTCCGGCCAAAGCGACTATTGTGCGCCTATACGGAAGGAATACAAAAAGCACATATGCGGACAGGAAAACAATTAATGATATGATTTTGGGGTTCATGGTTTAATACCACTCTTTTAGCTCAGGCTGATCAGGACTATTCCCACTACGATCAGCCCGGTGCCCAGCCAGCGCAATGAGGTAACCTTCTCCTTTAAAACAAACCTGGAGGCAAGGGCGATAAAGATATAATGCATACTGTCTGCGGAAAAGGCAAAGTTAAGCTCCGCCTTTGAAAGCACGACCAGCCAGATACACAGGGATATTACGCTAAAGACAAAACCCAGCCAGAGCCTGGGCTTAACCAGCAGCTGAAAGATGAATTTAAAGATCTTTATAATGTTAAATGGGGGAGCAAAGGTTAATGAGTCTACCGCGGATTTCAAAAACAGCTGGTTTATGGTGTCGCATAAGCTGGTTAAGGCGATCAGGGGAAGAATAATCAGCAGGCCTTCTCTCATCTAAGCCTCACCCGACCTTTCCCTACTGCTTAAAGAAACTAGGATAACTCCGCCGAGAATAAAAAATATCCCCAACCACCTTAAAGCCGTGATCTTCTCATGCAGGAAGATAATCGAGACCAGAGGGACAAGGATATAGCTAAAGCTGGCAATAGGCACAGCCACGCTTAAGTCTATCCTGGAGAGGATCCCGGACCAGATAATAAATACCGCTGCTACCGCAATTAACCCGGCCCACAAAAATGGCGAGGCAAAAACCGCCTTGAGAAAAACCGCGGCACTTAAGATGTCCGTCACAACAAATCCCTGCTGGGCTAAAGCGCTTTTTTTGAAAAAAAACTGTATGGAAGTTTCAAGTATATCGCTGGCAATAAGCAGAAGTAATATTTTGAGGGTGACCTTCTTCTTAAACATTAGGATTATCCCCTGATATCTTCATCAAAATTATCGGGTTTTAATAAT
>JAHFFQ010000064.1 GCA_023247875.1 Candidatus Omnitrophota bacterium
CCAGAAGTTTGGCGTATTTTCTTAAGGTTATATTGGCAAAGGAATGAAAGGTGCCTCCGGAAACATGCTTGCAGCGCTCATCCAAAAGTAAGCTTGCCCGGCGCAGCATCTCTTCGGCTGCGCGGCGGGTAAAGGTAAGCAGCAGTATCTGCTCTGGCAGGATACCTTTTTCAACCAGATAAGCCACCCGGTGCACTAAAACCCGGGTTTTGCCGCTTCCCGCTCCGGCGATCACCAGGTGCGGCCCGTCGATGGACTCCACTGCCTTTAATTGAGCGGAATTTAATTCTTTGCGATAATCTATTCTTTTCATTTTTTAAGAAAACGCTTTCTGAAAGGACTTAAAATGCCCTTGATTTTTATCCGGCATATGGCATGCTTTGATTACTCTTTTTTTGTTAACTGCAAAGCGGAGGAAAACGATAGCGCAAGCCATCGAGGATTATCCCCTCCAAAAATGGCCCTGGATCTAACAGGGCCATTTTTGTTGATAAGAATAATTTAGGGGTTGGTTTTTATATATGCCCGGATGATCCTCTGCTCGGTGATAGGCCTGCCTTCGGCATTGACCTGGGTATTCTCGATCTTTTGCACCACCTCTAACCCTGAAACCACTTCGCCAAATATGGTATGGCGCATATTTAACCAGGGGGTTTTTGCCGTGGTGATAAAAAACTGGCTGCCGTTTGTATCCGGCCCGGCATTGGCCATAGCCAGAATTCCCGGCCCGGAAAATTTAACAAACGGGCTGACCTCATCTCCAAAAGGACTGCCCCAGATTGACTCTCCGCCCGTCCCGGTCCCTGTGGGGTCACCTCCCTGGATCATAAAACCCTTGATCACCCGGTGAAAGATCAGGTCGTCATAATATCCCTTTTCTACTAATTTGGTAAAATTCTCGCAAGCCTTTGGCGCGACATCGGGCTTCAATTTGATCTCAATGTTCCCCTGGTTAGTCTCCAGAACCACAATTGCTCCATCCATAGCTAATGCCCTCCCATAGCAAAACATAAGCCCGATAATCAACAGCCCTATAAATATCTTTTTCATAATTTATTTACCCTCCTCTTCTTTTTGTTTCTGCCTCTCCTGAAGTATCTTCTGGGCAATCTCCATCGGTACTTGCGTATATTTATCGAACTCCATGGTGGCATTTGCCCGGCCGCTGGAGAGGGAGCGGAAGCTGGTGGCATAACCAAACATCTCTGCCAAGGGCGCTTCGGCGGAGATGACCTTCTGGTTGGCCTTGGCATCAACATTCAAAATCTTGCCGCGGTGCGAACAGATATAACCCACACAGCCGTTCAAATACTCCTCAGGGGTTGAGACCTCCAACTTCATGCTCGGCTCTAAGAACACCGGAGAGCCCTTTAAGAACGCCTCTTTGAAGCCGAATATAGCTGCCATCTTAAAAGCTATCTCCGATGAGTCCACCTCATGGAATGATCCGTCCACTAATTCTACCTTCACATCCACAACCGGGTAACCGCCATAAGCTCCTTTTTGCATGGCTTCGATCACTCCCTTTTCTACCGCCGGGATAAATGAACGGGGGATCGCCCCGCCTTTAATGCTATCGATAAAATCCAGCCCCTCGCCTGGTTTATTCGGAGAGAGCTCTAAAACTACATGGCCGTACTGGCCGCGGCCTCCGGACTGTTTAATGTATTTACTCTCTGCTGAGGCCGGCTTTAAGATCGTCTCCCGGTAAGCGACCTTAGGTTTGCCGACGATCGCTTCTACCCCAAACTCCTCTTTTAGCCTGTCGACGATAATCTCTAAATGCAGCTCACCCATACCGGTAAGGATAACCTCTTTGGTTTCCTCGTCGGTTTCCACCTTAAAAGTAGGGTCCTCTTCGGTAAGTTTAGCCAGGCCTTTGCTTAATTTGTCCTGATCTGAGCGGCTCTTAGGAACAATGCTTAAAGAAATCACCGGAGCGGGGAATTTTATCGCCTCCAGGGTTATCGGATTATCCGGGTCACAAAGCGTATCCCCGGTTATAGTGCTGGTTAAACCCGGCACTGCCACAATATCCCCGGCAAAAGCATAATCGATATTCTCCCGCTGGTTGGCGTGCATCTGCACAATGCGGCTTACCCTTTCTTTTTTATTTTTGGTGGTGTTTAAAATATAAGTGCCTGCGCAAAGCCTCCCCGAATATACCCGCACATAAACCAGCTTTCCCATGTGCTGATCAGCCTGCACTTTAAAAGCCAGGCCGCAAAACGGCTCATTGATATCGGCCTTGCGCTCTAGTTTCTTCTCCGGAGTATTAGGATCATCGCCCTGGACTGCCGGCAGGTCTAAGGGAGAAGGCAGAAAAGCGACAATGGTATCTAAAAGTTTCTGCACCCCTTTATTCTTAAAGGAGGCGCCGCAGGTAATCGGGACCATTTTATTAGCTACAGTTCCCTCCCGGATAGCCCGGCACAATTCCTCCTGGGTGATCGTATCCTCATGCTCCAGGAACTTTTTCATAAGCTCTTCATTAAGAGAGGAAGCGCGCTCAACCATGATATGCCGGTAATTCCTGGCCTGCTCAAGTAATTCCTCGGGGATATCCTCAACGCTGAATTCCTTGCCCAGGGATTCCTCATTGTAAATATAGGCCTTCATCTCGATCAGGTCAACGATCCCGCGGAATTTATCTTCACTCCCAATGGGTATCTCCAGGGGAATTGCGCAGGCGCTTAAATCTTTTTCGATCGCATTCAACACGCTGTAAAAATCCGCGCCCGTGCGGTCCATCTTGTTTATAAAGGCGACCTTGGGAACATTGTATTTATCGGACTGCCTCCAGACCGTCTCTGACTGGGGCTCTACCCCGCCTACCGCGCAAAATACCGCTACTGCCCCATCAAGCACGCGTAGCGACCTCTCTACCTCAACGGTAAAATCAACATGGCCCGGGGTATCGATGATGTTAATGCGATGCTCCTTCCAAAAACAGGTTGTAGCTGCGGCGGTAATGGTAATGCCGCGCTCCTGCTCCTGTTTCATCCAATCCATGGTTGCAGCGCCATCATGCACCTCGCCGATCTTATAAGAGCGGCCGGTATAAAAAAGTATCCTTTCGGTAGTAGTGGTCTTTCCGGCGTCAATATGCGCCATGATCCCGATATTCCTGACCTTATCTAAACTTATCCGCGGCTCTGCCTGGGGCTTTTCTTTTGTTTCTTCTTTAAGCGGCTGCTCCTCTGTTTTTTCCTGCCCTTCTTTCTTGGGGTCGGCCTTATCTGTCTCTTCATCTACCTTTTTATCGAGCTTGGGCTCTTCTGCCATCTCCGGTTCTACAACCGCCCCGGCTGACTTTTCCGGAGCAGGAACGACCTCCTCTTTGACTATCGGGACAGATGTTTCTTTTTTTTGCAGACCCTGCCTGAAATGCGCGATCTCCTCGGCAAAACTTTTCAACCTTTCCTCTTTTTCCTCCAGCTCTTTTTCCAGCTCCGTGTATTCCTCGTTTAATTTATTAAATTCTGCTTTCGGCACCCACTCGCTGATCTTTTCTTTGCGATTAAACTCGGCAATGACAGCTACGTGCTCCTTAATATCCTTGAGTTGTTTTTCGATCTGGTGCTTTTGGATCTGGACCTGCTCTTCTTTATCCTTAACTTCCTTTCCCTGCGCCTCTAAAGATATTTTTAATTCACGCAGTTGCCGGGAGAGTTCTACATTCTTGGCAAACTCCTCCTGAAGCTCCTTTTCTTTGGCAATAAACTTATTTTTTAGATCCAGGCTCTCCGCGCTCTTCTTAGCCAGCTCTGCCTCGGCTTTAGCCACCCACTCCTCCCGGCGCTTGAGCTCATCTGAGAATTTGGCCTCTTTTTCCTTGGCCAGCAAAAACTCAACCTTCTCCTTGTCATAATCAGCCTTGACCTGGAACAACTGGTTCTCTAATCCCTGCGCATGGCTTTCCAGCCGCTGCGTCCTCTCCTCCTTATTCAACTCTTCAGGAATCCGGGTTTTCTGTTCCTTCTTTTTCCTCCCCGAGCCGGAGGATACACCGGAAACAAACATCCCGATAACCGCGTATACGATCATTCCCGTTCCTAAAACCGCCAATATCTGCATTGCCAGTATCATTCTAATTCATCCCCCTGGCTGGCGGCAGGCCCTGCGGAAAGTTTCTCCAGCCGCTCTTTGATCTTAGCTTCATAGCCTATATTAGTAGGCTCATAATAGCGTACCTTTTTGCGCGTATATTTCTGCTTTACAAAATGCCCCGGGTAATCATGCGCGTATTTATATCCTATGCCATGCCCTAGATTTTGGGCTCCGCTGTAGTTGGCGTCCTTCAAATGATCCGGAACCTCCTGCACCTTCTTCTCCTTGATATCCTGCATAGCCTTCTCAATGGACATGTAGCTTGCGTTTGATTTGGGGGCGCAGGAAACATAAATTACCGCCTGGGCCAGCGGGATCCTGGCTTCGGGCATACCCACAAATTCAGAGATCTGCAGGGCCGCGTTAGCCAGGACCAAGGCCATCGGGTCGGCATTGCCCACATCTTCGGCGGCTAAAATACAAACCCTGCGGCAGATAAAACGCGGGTCTTCTCCGGCATAAAGCATCTTGGCCATCCAATAGATAGCCGCATCAGGATCAGAGCCGCGCATGGATTTGATAAATGCCGAGGCTGTATCATAATGGCCGTCTTCATCGCGGTCATAAACCACCGCTTTCTTCTGAATGGACTCCTGGGCTGCCGCTAAATCAAAGTTGATATAACCATCCTGGGCTGCTTGGGTGGTCAAAACACCCAGTTCAAGGGCAGCTAAGGCCCTGCGCGCATCTCCTTCACAGATCTTGGCCAGAAAATTAAGCGCTTTTTTGTCCGCCCTGGCCTTGATATTTCCCAAACCCCTGTTTTTGTCCTTGAGGGCATTATCGATTATTTTTAACAGCTCTGCCGGCTCAAGCGCCTTTAATTCACAGACAATAGAGCGGGAAAGAAGGGCTGCGGTAAGCGAAAAATACGGATTGTGAACGGTTGCGCCGATCAATATAAGCCTGCCCTCCTCTACATCAGGCAGGAGCACATCCTGCTGGGCCTTATTAAAACGATGTATCTCGTCGATAAAAAGAATTGTTTTTCTTTGCTTCTCCCTGGCGGAAAGTTTTGCCCCGGCGATGATCCTCCTTAACTCTTCGACGTTGGAGGTGGTGGCATTGATAGCCACGTAGTTTGCCTGGGTCATCTTGGCGATACACCAGGCCAAAGAGGTTTTTCCTGACCCGGGAGGACCGAAAAGAATAAGCGAGGTTAAGCGGTCAGCTTCTATGGCGCGGCGCAATAATTTACCCTTGCCCAGGATATGCTCCTGGCCAAAGAGTTCATCGAGGGTAGACGGGCGCATACGCACCGCTAGCGGTAGATCCTTAAAATTTTTTGGCTGATTTGTTTCTTGCTCTTGCGAAAATAAGTCCATAATAATCCCGGCGAAGCTTTCTACATTACACCCAACCTAATTTAAAGAATTGGTGTGTCGTCCAGAAAGGAGGCACCCGCTTATCCGATAAGGCGGGGTGCTGCTTTCTACGACAAAAAAAATCCCCGCACAAGTGCCGTTGGAGAGATAGTCTGAACCGATTTGGTTTCAGGTGGGTGCCCTCCCCTTGGCGCCTAAGCGCTAAGAGAGTTTGGGCTCCCTGAACAAAAGTGTTGGTTCAATAATTATCAAGATCTCCAACGTGCACCGCAGGGATATCTAAAAGAGCATGTATCTTCTCATAAAAGTATAACACATATTTAGAGCTAAAGTCAATCCTGGCTGTGTTTTCTCCATTTTTCTAACGCAATTTGATTCCGAAGCTCTCTTCCAATAAAGAACAGATGGAATTATGCAAAGGGCACAGCTCATCTTCGGTAAGGGTCCGGCCGTTAGCGCGATAAACGCAGGATATGGTTAGCCCCTTGAACCCGGAAGGGATCTGTTTACCCTGATAATAATCCACAACTCTCGCTGAATGCAACAACGGCAGGCCTTTGGCTTTTATTGCCGCAAGCAGTCCCTGCACAGGCATATCATCCTTGATCATAAAACTTATATCCCGGGTTACTGCCGGGTATCTGGGAACACTGAAAAATTTCTTATCTAAGTTTATCTGAGCAAGCATTTTCTCTAAATCGATCTCCGCCAGAATAACCTGTTTGTTCTTGATATCAAAGGCGTCTAGAGTTTGTTTATTTAGATCAAGCATAAAGCCTGTTTCCTGCTGTTGAATAGTTATACTGACCAGCCCGGCAGCTTTCGCCTTGAAATCATACTCGCGGATCCCGAGATTATCGAACAACCCTTCTAAAATACCTTTTAAGTGCAGCAGGGTAACTTCATCCCTGACTAAACCTTGATTAGTCAGGAGAGGCCGGCTTCCGCATAAAGCTATGCCCAGAGATGATGTTTCTTGCGGATAACCAGCGTTGCCTGAAAAGACATTAGCTATCTCAAAAATACTTACATACTCCTGCTGCCGGTCTAAGTTATACGCCAGACAGCGGAGAAGGCTGGGTAAAAGGCTGGGGCGCAAAACCTCCTGCTCTCTGCTTAGGGGATTAAGGATCTCAACCAGTTGGCTGACTGGCTTAATCCTGGATTTTTCCAGCAGCTCCCGGTCGATTAAACTATAGGTGATCGCCTCCTGCAGGCCTAAACTAACAAGTACATTTTTTACGCGGGAAACAATATCCCTTTTGCCGCAGATGTTTAAATTCGGCTTTATCGCAGGCAGGGTTTGCGGTATCTTAGGATAGCCATAAATCCGGCCAATCTCCTCTATCAGATCTATGGCTGACTTTATATCTTGGCGGAAACCAGGTACTTTCACTAAAAATGTGTTTTTTCCTTGTGCCTTTATCTCAAAGCCCAGGCCATTTAAGATTTGCTTGATCTTAAGGCTGGGTATATTTGACCCTAACATCCTGTTTACATGTACTACTTCTAATTTGATCGATGGGCTACCCGGTTTAGCTACACCTGCGCTTTTATATGCGCAGGGTCTTCCGGAAGCCAGTTTGCAAATCAAATCCTGGGCAGCCAAAGAAGCAAGTTTAGCGGTTTCTAAATTAACCCCTCTTTCAAACCTATACGCTGATTCGGATTGCAGGCCCAATTTTTGCCGGTTACGCCGTATAAGCACAGGATTAAACACCGCCGACTCAAGCAGGATGTTGCGCGTCTTGTCGGTGACCTCGCTTTCTTTGCCTCCCATAATCCCGGCTATGGCCTGAGGTTTATCATTATCGGCGATAACCAATATCTCGGGCCCCAGGAGCCTTTGCTGATCATCCAGGGTAGTTATCTTCTCTCCCGACTTAGCCCGACGCACAACAATTGTTTCCCGGGCTAAAAGATCCAGGTCAAAAGCGTGCAGCGGATGGCCCAGCTCAAATAAAACATAATTGGTGATATCAACTATGTTGTTTACGCTGCGGCACCCCAGTAACTCCAATCTTTCTTTAAGCCATTGCGGGGAAGGCCCGACCTTTACATCGCAAATCACCCTGGCGCTGTAAAATGAGCAATCCTTCTTATCCTGAACAGATATATTTACCGGCTTAAGCGTTTTGGCTTTTATCTTCGGCTCTTTGAGGTTTATGGTTTTTAGTTTTGCGGCGGTAATAGCGCTGATCTCCCGGGCAACCCCGAGGATACTTAACCAGTCCGGACGGTTTGAGGTGATCTCTATCTCAAAAACAAAATCACCCCCGGCCTCCTCCAGGGAAACCACCTCCAGGCCTGCCATAGTCAGTTTATCTGCCAGGGATTTAGGGGAGATTTTAATATTTAAAAAATCTTTTAGCCAATTATAGGTTATTTTCATATTCTAAAATTGTTTCAGGAACCTTAAATCATTCTCAAAAAATAGCCTGATATCATCGATCCCGTATTTAAGCATGGCGATCCTCTCTATTCCCATACCGAAAGCAAAGCCGGTATATTTTCCAGGGTCATATCCGACATACTTGAAAACATTGGGATGGATCATGCCCGCCCCCAATATCTCAAGCCACCCCTTCCTGCCGCATACCGAACACCCCTTGCCTTTACAGATAATACAGGAGATGTCTACCTCTGCCGAGGGTTCGGTAAAAGGAAAAAAATGCGGACGGAAACGCATTTTGATATCGCTGCCGAACACGCTTTTGGCAAAGAGGCTTAAGGCCCCCTTTAAATCCGAAAACTTTATATTTTCATCAACCAGGAACCCTTCGATCTGATGGAACATAAAAAGGTGGCTGGCATCCACTGCATCCGGCCGGTAAACCCTTCCCGGGACAACAATGGCCAGCGGCGGCTTGTGAGTTTTCATTGCCCGCACCTGCACCGGAGAGGTGTGGCTGCGCAGGAGAAGC